>CACZOH010000127.1 GCA_902782785.1 uncultured Ruminococcus sp.
CCGCCGCGGCTGAAATAAACGCGTATGAGCGAAAGCAGTTTTTCACGTTTTCCGTCTTCAAACGCTGACGGTGAGAACTTCTGATTGACGACAGTTCCGCAGGCACAGCGTGTATAATCGGGTTTTGAGACGCTGAGAAGCGTTGACGTAACGCCTCTCGTGTCGCAGCCGTACGTTGGAGACGCGGCGTCTGACAAAGGCTTGCCCGCAAGTCTTCCGTCCGGCGTCGCCATAAGAGCTTTGCCCGCGTAGATGTTTGATATATTCGCCGCCATCGCCGTATAAAAAGCTCCGCCGTCGTTTGTTCTGTACTGATCGAACATATCGGACAGGGTCTTTGTGTACCACACCGCGTATTTATCGGCGAATTCGTCGTTGTTGCCGTATTTCGGCGCGGATCTTACAAGCTCCCTCAATTCCTCGTATCCTTCAAAATTCCGTTTCAATGCTTCCGCGAGCATTGAAAGCGTTGCCGATCTATCCGTAAAGACTGTTTTTTCAATTGCAGAAAGGCAGTCGCTCACTGTCCCTATACCCATAAGGACCGCGCCGTGAACTGACGGGTATTTTGCGCCGCCCATATTTATATCGAGCCCTCGCTCTATACAGCAGTCACAGAAGCAGGATAAAAACGGCGAGGTACGGTTTTCGGGGTCTGAAACGTATGACGCCGCGTTTACGGCTTTAGCGTAATTCCGGGCTCCTACGGCTAATTTGGCATCATATATCTTCATAAAGTCATCCATAGAAGATATACCGTCAAGCGTTTCCGCGTCGTTATTGATCAAAATATCCTCTAAAAAGCAGATGGGATCAAATCTGCCGTCTACCCACGGCGGCTGCTTTCCTGTGATGAAGTTCTCTATACAGCCGACCATGCAGTAGTTTCTTACGTCTTTTATATCATAACCCTTGCGCATAAGAGCCGCCATATTGACTTCGTCGTTCATTAAAGCGGGATAACCGAGACCCGTGCCTATGACTTTTAAGCATTCGTCAAGGAACATATCGGGACAATCCTTTGTTATGCGCGCAGAGAGATTCGGACCGGGCATATTTACGTCGCGAACGGCGTGGAGCACGCAGTACGACAAACCGTTTACGGAGCACTTCCCTTCCTCGTCAACGCCGCCGATGCAGATATTGACAACGTCGTCTCCGCCCGTGTATCTTTTTTCACATATCTTTAAAAACGCGTTGGAAAGAAGCTCCGTCGCATAGCCGTCGTCTATAAGCCCGCTTTTAATATCTTTTTCATAAAGCGGGTAGAGGTACCGGTCTATTCTGCCCAAAGCCATCGCATATCTGCCCTCGGACACAAAACAGGTATGTATCATCCATACAAGCTGTAAAGCCTGCTCAAACGTCTGCGGCGCCAGCTCTGTCAGCGTTATACAGTTTTCTTTGATTCTTTCAAGCCTTTTGACGTCGTAACCGTCTTCGCCCTTCAAGGTGTCGGCTTTTTTCGCATATAAGCGGAGCTTTTTTATAAGCGCCTCAAGCGTTTTTTTCATGCTCATAAGGAACGCGACTCTTGAAGCATCGCCCTTATGCTTTTGCTTTGAAGCTTCTATGCTCCGCAGCAGTCCGGGTATTCCCGCGTTGACCGCGGTAAAATAATCCGGCGCGAAATGGTCGCTGTTCGTTGAAAAAGTGCGTTCCGGATACTTTGTCATATACTCCGATATCAGCTGTCTGTCAAAGACGCCTTCCTCAGCAAAATACGGTCTTATACTTCCGACGATAAGGTCGTTTTTATAAATATACGGCGAGGCGTCGGTAAATAACGCGGAAATTCCGTCGGCACGTATATCCGATATATCCGACGCGGCAGATCTTTTGTATCCGATGCATCTGAAATGATCGGGACAATACACGCCGTCCGGTCTTTTTTCTATTTCCTTTTTCAATCCGGATAATAAAGACATAATATCTCCTTTTATTCTTCTTCGGAATAATTGTTCAGCATACTGAACATCGTTATCTGGTTCGTCTCGTCAAGACCGCGCAAAACGCCCTCGTTTCTTAAAAGCTCTATAACGCTGTTTGAAAGCTTTGCATACTGTTTCAGGTCCTGAACGGAGTTGATCTGATAATTTTTGCACGCATCAGCAATATTAAGAGCGGCGCTCTCGCCGAGACCGCCGAGACTTGCGTACGGAAGACGTATCTTTCCGTTTTCAGGCAGAAACGCTTTACTGTCGGATTTGTTGAGCGCGACGGGCAGAAATTTGATCCCGCGGCACATAGCTTCAAGAACAAGCTGACAGGTCGTATAAATATCGTCGTCACGCGCGGATGCGTTCTGATTTCTGTCGTATTCAAGCATCCATTCTTTAACGGCGTTTTTGCCTTTCATAACAAGCGACGCGTCAAAACCGTCCGGCGCCGCAGTAAAGAATGCCGCGTAAAACTCAAGCGGGTTATATATCTTATGATATCCGAGTCTTATTGCGGATATTACGTATGCAGCGGCGTGCGCTTTCGGGAACATATACTTTATCTTAAGACAGCTTTCTATGTACCATTCGGGAACTCCGCAGTCGCGCATGGCTTTGAAATGCTCTTCCTTCAGGTTTTTCGGCGGTTTATTTCCCTTTCTCACTATCTCCATTATCTTGAACGCCATGCTCGGCTCAAGACCCTTATGGAGCAGATACACCATTATACTGTCGCGCGTTCCTATTACCTGGGAAATATCGCATACGCCGTCTTTTATGAGCGTCTGCGCGTTGTCGAGCCACACGCCCGTGCCGTGCGAAAGACCGGATATCTGAAGCATATCCGAAAAGTTTTTGGGTTGTGCATCCTCAAGCATCTGCCGCACGAATTTCGTTCCGAGCTCCGGCAAGCCGAACGTACCGCTTGACAGAGGCTTCTCGGAATTCGTCTCGTCGATATCCTGCGGCCTTATTCCGAGCGGCTCGCACGAGGTGAAAAGCTTGTAGACCTGCGGATCGGACAAAGGTGTGTCAAGTATGTTCGTACCCGTGTATTTTTCGATCATCTTGTACTTTGTCGGCACATCGTGACCGAGTATATCAAGCTTCAATATCGTATCGTGCAGATATTCAAACGCGAAGTGCGTCGTAATGATATCGGATTTCGGGTCGTCCGCGGGGTGCTGTACGGGTGTAAAATCATAAACCTCATACTCTCTCGGAACGACTATAATACCGCCCGGATGCTGTCCCGTCGTACGCTTGCATCCGACGAGCATATTGACAAGGTGCTGTATCTCCGCGTTTCTCAGATTTATGTTGTTGTCTTCTATGTATTTTATGACGTGAAGCCCGAAAGCCGTTTTAGGCTTAATGCCGCCTATCGTTCCGGCACGGAAAACGTTTTCCGCGCCGAAAAGCACTTCGGTGTATTTATGCGCGTCGCCCTGAACGTCGCCGGAAAAGTTAAGGTCTATATCCGGCGATTTGTCGCCGTCAAAGCCCAAAAACGTCTCAAACGGTATGTCGTGACCGTCTCTTACGTAAGGCGTACCGCACAGAGGGCAGTTTTTTTCCGGAAGATCGAAGCCGGAGCCGACGGAGCCGTCGGTTATGAATTCGGAATTCTTACACTTCGGACATCTGTAATGCGGCGGGAGAGGGTTAACCTCGGTGATGTTCGACATGGTCGCGACGAACGACGAGCCGACGGATCCTCTCGAGCCCACCTGATAGCCCTTTGACTCACTGTTTTCAACGAGTTTTTTCGCGATGACGTACAGAACGCCGAAACCGTATTTAATGATCGGCGTCAATTCTCTTTCAAGTCTTTCACGCACGAGAGCGGGAGGATCGTCACCGTAAAGGCGGTGCATATTCTTATAGCAGATATCCTTAAGCTCGTCGTCAGCGCCCTCTATGCTCGGCGGATAATTTCCTTTCGGTATCGGACGGACCTCCTCTATCATATCCGCGACGATATTCGGATTCTTGATTACAACGTCGTATCTCGTCTGCTCGTCAAGATATGAAAATTCCTGCAGCATTTCTTCGGTATTGTAAAAATGTACGGCTATATCGTCATCGTCTATTTTTACCTTTTTACCGTGATATAAAAGGTGTTTTCCTATCTCGTCGCTCTTGTCCAGAACGTTGCAGTCGGACGTTGCGCATACGGGCTTGTTGTTCTTTTTTCCGAGCTCTATTATGCGTTTGTTGATATTTCTTATCTGCTCCGCGCCCGATACGGTAGAGCGTTTGACGAGCGCCATGGAGCATTCCACGGGCTGTACTTCAAGATAATCATAGTATTCGACTATATCGTCAAGCTCGTCGTCCGTCTTGCCGTCAAGTATCGCCTGAAACAGTTCTCCTTTATATGAACCGGAGCCTATGATAAGCCCGTCTCTGTGCTCAGATAAAACGGATTTCGGTATCTGCGGGTTTCTGTAAAAATACTTCAGGTTGGAATAAGATATCAGTTTATACAGATTTTTCAGGCCCGCTTTGTTTTTTACGAGCATAACGATACGTCTGTTTTTCTGCTTTATAAAGTCCGTGCCGCCCGCCATCGCCGAATTCAGCTCGTCTATTGACTCTATACCGTCATTTCTCAACTTGTCGCACATTTTAAAGAAGATGTATGCAAGCATTTCCGCGTCGGCAGAGGCTCTGTGGTGCTCAAAATCACCTAAACCGTAATGGTTTGCGACGATATCGAGCTTATGACGCTTAAGCTCCGGATTAAGGTAACGTGAAAGCGGGACCGTATCTATATATTTCGGGTCAAACGGAATATCGCAGCGTTTTGCCGCCGCCGATACGAAGTTTATATCGAAGGGAGCGTTATGCGCTATAAGCGTCCTGCCGCCCGTAAATTCGATAAATGCTCTTACCGCTTCGTCTTCCTTCGGCGCGCCTTGTACCATATCGTTTGAGATCCCGGTCAGTTCCGTTATATTCTGCGGTATCTCTGTTTCGGGATCAACAAATGTCTCAAACTGTTTTATGACCTCGCCTTTTTTGACAAGCACTGCGCCGATCTCAATGATCCTGTTGGAAAGTGCGGAAAGACCCGTAGTCTCCGTATCGAACACGACAAATTCATCATCAAGCGTGCCCAGATCGTTGCCGTACGCGGCTTTCTGAGTATCGTCTACAAAATAGCCGTCTATACCGTATATGACCTTTATGTTCACGCCGTCCTTTGCAAGCGCCTCCTGCGTCAGCATAGCTTTAGGATAGCCCTGAGCGTTACCGCTGTCCGTTATCGCTATCGCCTTATGCCCCCACGAAGCCGCGACCTTTACCGCAACGTCCGGCGGTATGGTGGATTCAAGCGAGGACATCTGCGTATGAAGATGGAGCTCAACTCTTTTTTCTTTTGCGTTATCGCTTCTGTATAATCTCTTGATTTTAAGGATTGACTGCGGCGTCAGTACGTAATCCCTGTCATACGTGTCTATTTTTACGTTGCCCTTGACTGCTACCGCCGTTCCGTCTTTTATTGAAACGGCACTGGCCTCCTCGGCGCTGAGAACGGATTTGACCTTAATCGTGCTGTCGTTGTCCGTTACGTAGAAATACACCGAAACTCTGTCCTTACCGCGAAGCTCCTTTGACTCAAAACCGAACGTTTCGCCTACTATGCATATCTTTGAGATCTGACCGTTTATCGTTCTTATCGGAACGGGATCTATTTCAAATTCTTCGCCGTATATTACGGACGGGTTTGATATGTCAAAATACGCCCTGCCCACGCTTATATGCTCTTTATCGGAAAGATCTTCCCACGGATCGTCCTCGTTCAATGAGCTCAGCTTGTCCTTCAGCTCGCGCATAATGTTTTCTTTATCAAACCTGTTGTCGTCTTCTCTTTGCTGATATTCTCTGCTCTTTATCTGCTGCAGCGCTTTTTCCGCCGCCTCGCGCTCGGCGTTTTGTATCTCTATTTCGTATTTTTCATAACCGCTCGTTCCGTCGTCGATACGAGTCAGAGTCACGTTTTTGTTTATATCAAATTCGTCATATATGACTTCGGATATCTTTGCGGCGGAATCCGCGTTTTCTATAAGCTTGAATCCGCCCTCCGTCTGCCATACGTTGATGTTTATCTCTTTTTCACCAACGTCCACGGTATACTTCGGTATCATTCCGCGCGTCATACCCTTACGCGTACTGCATTCAATGAATATTTCCGAAAAATACTCCTCGTCAAGCAGATTTGCGTCATATTTCGGCGATATCCTTATAAACGTCATGCCGTAGAATTTACGCAGATTTTCCTCAGCCTCATAAAGCTGTTTTTTTGTGTACAAGCGAGAAAACTTCGTCACAGCGACGAAGCTCTTTTTATCATCACTTATCGTACTTTTGACAACCTCGCCGTCCTCCAACAGACGTTTTTCATAATTGTCGGCGGGTACGTATTTTTTGAAAATTTCAGAAAGCTTTTTTCCCATTACAGTTTATTTATTTCTTCTTTCAACGTGTTCAGCAGTTTATCGTATGATACTTTATATAACGGTTTTCCGTTTTTAAAAAGCAGCGCCTCTCCCTTGCCGCCGGCTATACCTATATCGCATTCTCTCGCCTCTCCCGGTCCGTTTACGACGCAGCCCATCAGGGCGACTTTGATTTTTTTTGACGGCTTAAGCTCCGGCTTGATTTTGTCAAATTGCTCGCAGAGCTTTATCAGATCTATTTCCGTTCTGCCGCACGTCGGGCAGGATACCGTCGTTATAAGCTCCTCCGACATATCAAGCGCTTCAAGCAGCGCCTTTGCGGCGTAAACCTCGTTTACCGGGTCGTCCGTCAGCGAAACGCGTATCGTATCTCCTATGCCGTCGCATAAAAGCGAGCCTATTCCGACGGCGTTCTTGAGTTCTCCTATGCGGCGTGTACCCGCCTCAGTCACACCGAGATGGAGCGGATAATCGCATTTTGCGGCGATTATCCTGTTTGCATTTATCATATTTGCAACGTTTGAAGACTTTACGGATATCACGATATCGGTAAAATCGTATTTTTCAAGAAGTCCCGCGTGGTAAAACGCGCTCTCCGCGATAGCCTCCGCCGTCGGTGCGCCGTATTTGTTCAGAATATGCTTTTCAAGCGAGCCGCCGTTCACGCCGATCCTTATCGGTATCCCTTTGTTTCCCGCCGCTTTTGCGACGGCGGCAACGCCTTCCTCCGAGCCTATGTTTCCCGGATTTATGCGTATTTTATCTATTCCCGCTTCTATACATTCAAGCGCGAGTCTGTGGTCGAAATGGATATCCGCGACGAACGGAGTATCGGGAAAAAGAGATTTATATTTATATACGTTTGACACCGCGCTTTTATCCGGCACGGTAAATCTTATTATATCGCAGCCCGCGGAAATAAGGCGTTTAATCTGTCCGATACCCGCTTCCGCGTCGTTTGCGGGAGTGTTGAGCATAGACTGCACGGCGATCCTTCCGCCGCCGCCTATTATGAGGTTATTTATTTTTACTGTTTTTGAATTTCTTTTCATGTTATAAGCGAAATAATATCCTTAAACGTTATGGCGATTAGCAGAATGAACAGTAAAACTATTCCCGCAAAGTGTATATATCCCTCGTATTTCGGGTTTATCGGCTTACCTCTCACCATTTCTATCAATACGAACAGAATCCTTGAGCCGTCAAGCGACGGGATGGGCAGAAGATTGAAAACGCCCAGATTCATTGATATGAAGACGATTATATATAACAGACTCGTTATCCCGGCCCTTGCGCTTTCCGCAACTGTCTTTGTAACGCCGACGGGACCGGATAAAGAGCTGAAGCCGAAACGTCCGGTTATAAGCGAAATGAGTGACTCCCAAATCATTTTTATCGTTGAAAACGATGAGTAAAACGAATACGCGACTACGTTGCCGAACGTTTTTTTCATTGAGAAGACGGAAAAGAACATACTGCCGAAATAAACTCCGTCCTGCTCTTCCGTGGGAAAGCTTACTTTCTCGAGCTTTATCTCCTCTCCGTTCCTGACGACGGTAATATCGAGGGGCTCATATCCCTGATTCATTATCTCATACGCAAGCTCCTGATAAAAATGAACTCTCGTATTACCGACTTTTGTTATCCTGTCGCCTACAAGAAGCTCTTTTTCCTGAGTCTGAACGTACGTATCGTCGATCGAAGCGACTGTCGTTCCGCCAATTCTGAAATTCGGCGTCAGAACGAGAATAAACATCAGAACAACGCCGATAAATATATTCGTTACAGCGCCCGCGCACATAATTATAAGTCTTTTCCACGGTTTTTTTCTGTTAAGTGAGTTCGGGTCGTCAGTTTCCTCGTCCTCTCCAACCATACTGACGTAACCGCCTAACGGCAAAAGGCGCAGCGAATATCTGATATTCGTTTTTTTGCTCGTATACGATACGAGCTTCGGTCCCATTCCTATGGAAAACTCTTTTATCGTCACCTTGAAGCATCTCGCCGCGATATAGTGTCCGAGCTCGTGCACAAGAATAAGGATCCCGAAAACGAATACAGCAAGCAGTATATAGAGAAAGGTCGTAAATCCGTTTGAAACACCGGACATAAGGTTAAGCATTATGAAGAAATCTACTCCTTATATGAATAAGCAAGCTCACGCGATCTTTTGTCGTATTCGATTATCTGTTCCGTATCCGTAAGCGCCCGGTTTTCCGTTTTTGAAAGCACCTTGTCACAGATACGGTATATATCGTTAAAGCCTATGAGCTTCCGTAAGAACATATCCGCCGCCGCCTCGTTTGCGGCGTTATATACGCACGGCATTATGCCGCCGGCTTTTGCGCATTCCTTCGCAAGAGCGAGCATTTTAAAAGCGTTTGTATCCGGCTCGTTGAACGTGAGCGTGTATTTTGTCAGATCGAGCTCGTCTATAACGGCTTCGCATCTGTCGGGATACGTGAGGGCGTACTGTCCGGGATGGCGCATATCCGGCACAGCAAGCTGAGCTATCACCGAGTTATCATTATATTCGACCATAGAGTGAACTATGCTCTGCCTGTGGATAAGCACCTTGATCTTGTCATACGGCACGTCAAACAGATGCATCGCCTCTATGATCTCAAGTCCCTTGTTTGCAAGCGTCGCGCTGTCCACGGTTATTTTTTTACCCATGTTCCAGGTCGGATGCTTCATCGTCTGCTCAAGCGTCACGCTCTCGAGCTGATCGAACGTATATCCGAAAAACGGACCGCCCGACGCGGTGAGGAGTATGCGCTTGACTTCGCTCTTTTTCCCGCCTTTGAGGCATTGGAATATAGCGCAGTGCTCGCTGTCTACCGGGAGTATGGCAGCGTTATGTTTTTTTGCCTCGGCGTTGACGATAGGTCCCGCAAGGACCATGCTTTCTTTGTTTGCGAGCGCCAGGGTCTTGCCCGACCTTATGACAGACAGCGTCGGAAAAAGCCCGTTTTTGCCCGATACGGCGTTAAAAACCACGTCGCAGTCAAGATCATATACGGCTCTGCACATTTCATCATAGCCTTTTATAAGCTTTGTTTCGCCGGATATCATATTATCAAGCCTGTTTGCCGCGTTTATATCAGTTACCGCGCAGTATTTCGGCTTATATTTCTTTATCTGTTCTGCGATCAGTCCGATATTTGAATGTGCGGCGATAAACACCACTTCCGCGCCGAGCTTTTCACATACGTCCAGGACCTGTGTGCCGACGGAGCCTGTGGAGCCTAACACCGCAGCTTTCTTCTTCATCATTAAAAACCTCTTGTAAATTCAAAAACGGAATAGAATATGAAAATGACTACCGACACCGCGGTTATACTGTCAAATCTGTCAAGTATCCCGCCGTGACCGGGCATTATCTTTCCGTAGTCCTTGATGCCGAACTTTCGTTTGACAAGCGACATGAACAGATCGCCCAGCTGCGACACTACGGACAATACCGAAGCGGATATAAGAAGCGATACGTAATTCGGCTTAATATCCTTGAAGAATATAAGAATGACCGCCGTATAAATTGCAAATCCCACGATATTGCCGATTATGCCGCCTATCGCGCCCTCAACTGATTTTTTCGGCGAAATCGTCGGGCAAAGCTTATGCTTTCCGAGTTTGCTTCCTATCATATACGCAAACCAGTCTGTCATCCACGCGGATATAAATATGAGCGGAAAATAAAACCGTCCGTTCGGCAGCTCGCAAAGCATAACGGTCGCTATCGTCCCGCCGAGCACGTAAAGACACATAAGTCCCGCAAAGCCGTTCGTTTCTATATTGTACTTATCGGGCATGAACACCGATAAAGCAAACAGATACAGAATGAATATACACGCCATGAAAACGTATATCAGAAACAGTCTGTCCGGTTCTATGTCTTTAAGTCCGAATACGTGCAGACGACAGATAAAATGAGCGGTCACCGCCATTATCTCCGCGGGTACGATTATGTACCATTTATTCAGCTTACAGCACCGCAAAAGCTCAAACAGACCGACGACCGCAACAAACAGCATATATGCGGTCAAAACCGGTGTGTCGGTAAAAAACAAAACGGGAAACGTTATTATAATAATTGCAATGCCCGATATTATTCTTTTCTTCTTTTCGCTTTTCAAATCAATTTACGAAGCGGCGGATCACAGTCCGCCGTATCTTCTGTTTCTCCTTTTAAATTCTTCGACCGCTTTGTCAACGTCGTCGCCCGTCATATCGGGCCACAGAGTATCCGTTATGTAAAGCTCCGAATACGCTGACTGCCACAAAAGGAAATTTGATAATCTGTATTCTCCGCCCGTCCTCACAATAAGATCCGGATCGGGAGAAAGATGCGTATAAACGCGGGCGGAAATGTCTTCCTCAGTGACGTTCGTTTTACCCTCTGCTATAAGACCGTTCACGGCGGCGCATATTTCTGCTCTTGCGCCGTAATTTATACCGACGTAAAGAATTCTTTCGTTTTTGCTTGTTTTCTCCTCTACGTTCTCCATACGGCGTACGAGCTCAGCTGAAAACGGAGATCTGTCGCCAATGAAGATTATCCTTACGTTTCTTTTGCCTATCTTTTCGACGTAGTGGTCTATATAAAACGAAAACAGAGAGAATATAGCCTCTATCTCTTTCTGCGGACGTTTCCAGTTCTCGGTCGAAAACGCATAGACGGTGATTGCGCCTATGCCTATATCGTAGCAGTAGTTCACGATATTCTCAAACGTCTCGGAACCGGCTTTGTGACCGAATTCACGCGGCATATGGCGCTTTTTCGCCCATCTGCCGTTGCCGTCCATAATAAAGGCTATGTGCTTTATCGATGTTCCGTCCGTCATCAGACTTCCATAATCTCAGCGTTGCGTTTTGATGCCGTCGCGTCGATATCCTTTATGAATTTATCCGTCAGATCCTGCATAGCTTTATCTGACTGTTTCTGTTCGTCTTCCGTCATTTCGGAATTCTTTTTCATCGCCTTGCTCTTGTCGTTCGCGTCGCGGCGGATGTTTCTGATGGCTACCTTTGCTTCCTCCGCCATTTTCAGCACCTGCTTCGTGAGCTGTTTTCTGCTCTCTTCCGTAACCTGCGGAAATACGAGACGCAGTACCTTACCGTCGTTTGCGGGGTTTATTCCGATGTCGGACGTCTGTATCGCTTTTTCTACTTTTTTAAGCATTGAAGCGTCCCACGGAGCGATAACTATCGTACGTGCGTCAGCCACGGTGACCGTCGCAAGCTGAGAGATCTTTGTGGGTGCGCCGTAATAATCAACGGTAATTTTGTCAAGAACGGCGGGATTTGCTCTGCCCGCTCTTATCGTGGACAGTTCATACTGCAGCTGAGATAAGGTCTTGCCCATTTTTTCTTCATACGGTTTTGTTTCAAGCTTCATTTTTTTATTCCTCCTCAATCACTTACGGTTATGGTTGTACCCGCAGTCTGTCCGCGGGCTGCTTTTATTATGTTATCGAGATCCTTGAGCGAAAACAGCTCCATCGGCATTTTCGCGTTCATGGCTATCATCGAAGCGGTCAGGTCTATTGCGCCGAGCATATCGTCTACCATCTGATGACAGCTTATTTCGGTATATCTTACGGCGTTCGGATCCTTCTTCGGATCAGCGGAATAAACGGCGTCAATGTTTTTTGCTAGGAAAACGGCGTCAGCGTTTATCTCGCAGGCGCGAAGGACCGCCGCAGTATCCGTTGAAAAGTACGGATTACCGGTGCCGCCCCCGAAAATGACGACGTAACCCTTGCTGAAATACTCTTCCGCTCTTTCCTTTGTGAAAAGCTGAGCTACCTTGTTCATCTCCACCGCCGAAAGCGTCACGGCTTTGACTCCCGCGACGTTGAGCTGATTTTCAACGGCAAGGCTGTTGAGCATTGTGACGAGCATCCCCATATCGTCGGCTCTCGCCCGTGTGAACTCCTTTGCGGAAGCTCCGCGGAACACGTTGCCGCCGCCGGTAACTATACCGACCTGAACGCCGCCTTCGACGAGCTGTGATACGACAGCCGCTATACGTTTCAAAAACGCGGTGTCAAACGGGTTTACTATCTCCCCGTCTCGCTTTTCAGCCATCGCTTCTCCGGACAGCTTCAATAAGATCCTGTTGTACTTGAATTCCATGACAATTCCCCCGATACATTCTTTTACATCTACCATTTTAAACTAATTTTGTGAATTTGTAAATACCATAGTGTGAAAACAATATAATATATAAAATATTATGAAAATATCCCGTCTGCTTTGATGCAAACGGGATATAAAAAGCGAATATCAGTCTTTTTTGACGAGCTTTTCGATCTCTGCGGCGAAATCGTCTTCTCTCTTCTGAAGTCCCTCGCCCTTGTCATACTTGACAAAGCTTGCTATCTTCATAGCCTTGCCCTGTTCCTTGGCGACGGATGCGACGTACTGAGCGACGTTCATGCTGTCGTCCTTGACGTAGGACTGGAGATTAAGGCAGTTGGTATCGAAATACTTTTCTATTCTGCCGGGGATCATCTTTTCTCTTATTATATTCTCGGGCTTGTTGGCGTTCTTCGGATCGTTCTTTATCTGGGCGACAATTATCTCGGTCTCGTTTTCTATAACGGACGCGGGAACGTCGGATTTGTCGAGATAAAGCGGATTCATGGAAGCGACCTGCAGACATACGTTATGTCCCGCCTCGGCGTAATCGGCGCCGTCTTCACATTCCATATTGACTATAACGCCCGTAACGCCGCTGCCGTGGATATAAGTGCATACGTTTCCGTCTACGATAACGAAACGGCGGATGTTCATATTCTCGCCTATCGTATAGATCTTATCCTTGAGACTCGCCTCGACCGTGAACTCGGAGCCGGATAACGGAAGCTTAAGCAGCTCTTCAACGGTGTTCGGTCTGTTCTCGAGTATCGTCTTTTCTATATCCTTAACGAAATCACGGAATGACGCGTTCTTAGCGACGAAGTCCGTCTCGGAGTTGACCTCTATCATAACGGCGGTCTTCTTATCCTCGGAAACGAGAATGTCAACGACGCCCTCAGCTGCTATTCTTGAAGCTTTCTTGACTGCCGCGGCAAGTCCTTTTTCGCGGAGTATCTTTATAGCCTCGTCAAAATTGCCGTCTGCATCGACAAGCGCTTTTTTGCAGTCCATCATTCCGCAGCCTGTTTTTGCGCGGAGCTCGGCTACGTCTTTTGCAGTAAAATTAGCCATTTGAAATTCCTATCCTTTCTTACTCTTCAGCAACGGGTTCCTCGGCTGGAGCAGCCTCTTCCTCAGCCGGCTTTTCATCACCCTCGGGAGCGTTCTGTTCGCCCTGGCGGCCTTCTATAACGGCGTCGGCAAGAACGGAGCTGATGAGCTTGATGGCTCTTATGGCGTCGTCGTTGCCCGGGATTACGTAATCAGCGTCGTCGGGGTCGCAGTTGGTATCGATTATAGCTATGACCGGTATACCGAGCTTCTTGGCTTCGAGAACGGCGTTTCTTTCCTTTTTCGGGTCGACTATGAATATAGCGGTGGGAAGCTCCGTCATATTCTTGATGCCGCCGTAATTCTTCTCAAGCTCTTCGATCTCTTTGCTGATCTTTGCGGCTTCCTTCTTCGGGAGAAGGTTGATAGTGCCGTCAGCCTGCATCTGCTCAAGCTTCTCAAGACGTGCGATGCTCTTCTTTATCGTCTTGTAGTTGGTAAGCATACCGCCCGGCCAACGAACGTTGACGTGATACATTCCGCATCTTTCGGCTTCTTCCTTGATGGCGTCCGCCGCCTGCTTCTTCGTTCCGACGAAAAGAAGCGTTCCGCCGTTTTCGGAAAGCTCTCTGACGAACATATAAGCTTCCTCAAATTTCTTAACGGTCTTTGCAAGGTCGATGATGTAAATACCGTTTCTCTCGGTGAAGATGTACTCTTTCATCTTAGGGTTCCATCTTCTGGTCAGGTGTCCGAAATGAACGCCCGCTTCAAGCAGCTGCTTGATTGTTACTACTGCCATTTTTTTGTTCCTCCTCAGGTTTTTTCCTCCGCGGAGCCTGCCGTGACAATTGCACCTGCCGACAGGTTATTATCCGCGTGCGGTTTATTTTAGCTTGAGCTCTGCAGTTTTGCCCAAGCCGTGATAGTATATCACAACTTTAATTATTTTTCAAGAGCTTTTTAAAATAAAAATGCAAATTTACAATTATTTTACAATTTGAGAAAGCGTCTTTTCTTTCTCGGTATGCGCATATACTCCCCCTCGCATCTGACTATGATTATATCGTCGCCTATCCGTTCAATACAGCTCCACGGTATAAGCACGTCGTCGCCTTTTGAGATGCCTAAAAAATTGCACTCTCCGGGAACGATGAGCGCGGTAAGCCTGCCGCCGCACAGATCGAACTGCGCGTCGCATACGCAGCCGAGGCGTCTGCCGTCACAGACGTTTATCACTTCCCTGTCCTTCAGCTGATCGACCGTAATAAAATCCGGCATAATATACCTCCGTATGATCGTTTTGGTATATATTATGCCGGATTTACTGTTTTATTACAGATGCTCCTCTTCCGTTTTTAAGCTTTGTTTGCCCAAATACTCGGATTTATCAAATCCCAGTATCATAAGGAACACAAAAGGCAAAAGTATCAGTCCCGCCGCGAATTTTCCGCTTTTTCCGAACGCTTTTGCAAGCCTTAAGCACATATTTATGTATAAGACTACGGAATACACGTTCATTATCGCCGTCGGAATTCCGAAAAATACAGCCGCGAAAAACGACGAAAACGTAACTATACCGAGGAATATCAAGCCTCTTTTTGCTTCCCAGCTTATATCAAACAGCTTGACCGTTGAGAAATAAGGAACGAAGCCCATCCAGCCCGGCAAGGACGCTTTCTTGAATATTTTTGACTGTGCTATTGAAAACACAACGTACAGCAATACGACGGCAGCCGTAACCGCAAGAAATATGATTATTCTTGTCAAATCGCCTTCCTGTCTCATATAAATATCTCCTTATACGCTGAATTTATGGAATACCTTTTTGCCCTTTTTGATTATTACGCCCGCTTTAACGTCGTCAAACGATACGGTTTTATATACGTCCGTCACCTTATCTTCTCCGAGCATTATGCCGCCCTGCTGTATCAGGCGTCTCGCCTCGCCTTTGGACGGTGCAAGACCGGATTTGACGAGCATATCGATCACGGTTATAACGCCGTCGGTGAAATCGCCGCCGGAAAGCTCCGTGGTCGGCATATCGGCAGCCGCTCCTCCGGTGAATACGGATCTTGCCGCTGTCAGGGCTTTATCGGCTTCTTCCTTGCCGTGGACCATTTCCGTCAGGTGATACGCAAGTATCTCCTTGACCTTATTTAACTCGCTGCCTTCGCATTTCTCATATTCCGCTATTTGTTCAAGCGGTATGAACGTTAGCATCTTCATGCACTTTATAACGTCAGCGTCGTCGACGTTGCGCCAGTACTGGAAGAAATCGTACGGCGAGGTCTTTTCGGGGTCGAGCCATACGGCGTTGCCCGCCGTCTTGCCCATTTTTTTGCCCTGGGAGTCTGTCAGAAGCGTTATAGTCATACAGTGCGCGTCCTTACCGAGCTTCTTTCTTATAAGCTCGGTACCGCCCAGCATATTGCTCCACTGGTCGTCGCCGCCGAACTGCATATTGCAGTTATAATTCTTGAACAGATAGTAGAAGTCGTACGACTGCATTATCATATAGTTGAATTCAAAGAAGCTCAGACCTCTTTCCATTCTCTGTTTGTAGCACTCAGCGCGGAGCATATTGTTTACGGAAAAGCACGCGCCAACCTCACGCAAAAGCTCCACGTAATTCAGATCGAGCAGCCAGTCGGCGTTGTTTACCATAACTGCCTTACCCTCGCCGAATTCAATGAATTTTTCCATCTGCTCTTTAAAACGCTTCGCGTTATAGTCGATATCTTCTCTCGTAAGCATTTTTCGCATATCGGTACGTCCCGACGGGTCGCCTATCATGGTCGTGCCGCCCCCTATAAGCGCTATCGGCTTGTTGCCGTGCTGCTGCAGACGTTTCATCAGGGTGAGCGCCATAAAATGACCTGCCGTAAGGCTGTCCGCGGTACAGTCAAAGCCGATATAGAAGGTCGCTTTCCCTTCGTTTATCATATTTTTTATTTCTTCTTCGTTTGTTACCTGTGCAATAAGTCCTCTCTGCACAAGCTCTTCATAAAGCGTCATTATTTTAGTTCCTTTCGGTTATTTGTCATTTTTATCAAGCATTTCAGCCGCCGTGTCAAGCACCTTCTGCGTTATGTTAACGCCGCCTATGATCCTTGCAAGCTCCTTAATGCGTTCTTCTTTGTCCAAGCTCTTGCAAAACGTCTGCGTTCTGTCATCGACGTCCGTTTTATATATAAGTATATGAGCGTTTGCGTTCGACGCAACCTGCGCCGAGTGCGTCACCGCTATCACCTGACATCCTGCGGCGGATCTGCGCAGTCTGTTTCCTATACGCTCCGACGTCGCGCCCGATATGCCGGTATCCACCTCGTCGTAAATAACGGTGTCTATATCGTCCTTACCGGCGAACACGTTTTTGATCGCGAGCATTATTCTTGACAGCTCCCCGCCGGATGCGATCTTATCGAGAGGCTTGGGCTCGTCGCCCGTATTTGTCGCAACGAGAAACACAACGTCGTCCGCACCGCTTTGCGTAAGCTGTTTTTTCTTTTCCGTAGATATTTCGAACCTGACCTTTTTAAGGTCAAGATATCGAAGCTCGGAAGATACGAGAGCGCACAGCTTATCCGCCGCTTCGCGTCTTCTGCCGGAAAGCGCCGCCGCCTTTTTCAGCGTCTCTGTTTTTGTTTTTTTGATTATTTCCGACAGTTCCGCTATCCTGTCGTCTGATTTTTTTATATCGTCCAGCTTTACTCTCAGGCTCTCGCAATACGTTTTTATCTCGTTTATATCAGAGCCGTAGCGGCGTTTCAGATGTGTTATGACGGACAATCTGTTTTCTATACCGTCAAGCGTCTCTGCGGGATCGTCGCCTATTCCGGATAATAAACCGCGCGTCTCCTCGGCTATATCGTCTATTTCATATTTGAACGCTGTGAGCTTTTGTATGTTTTCGTTTATTTTCTCGCTTTTTTCCGTCTCATTCAAAGAAGAAAGCGCGTTTATCGCCGCGTCGATGCGCTCGGACGCGGACGGCGATTTATCGCTGTGATAAAGATTTCTGTAAACGGATTTGACGTATTTTGCCGTCTGCTCGAGATTTTTTATCCTCGTTCTGTCTGATAAAAGCTGTTCTTCCTCGTTGTCCTTCAGCTTTGCGCCGTCTATTTCCTTAATCTGCCTTGTGATATCTTCGATAAGCCTCTGCTTTTCGCGCTCGTCCATTATGAGGGAACGCTGTTCGTTCACTGCGTCGTTCAATTCGGCAAAGGAGCTCTGATAATCAGACAAAAGAGCTTCATCCTCCGCAAACGCGTCAAGATAAAACAAATGCGACTGCTCGTCAAGCAAGGCCTGAGACGCGTTCTGTCCGTGTATCGTTATAAGGTCGCGCATTATTTCGCGCAGAGTATACGCGGGAACGCTTCTGCCGTTACATTTTATCAGGCTTCTGCCGTTTACGCCTATTTCTCTGTAAACCTCAAGTTCACCGTCACAGTCAACGCCGCATTCCTTTATTTTGTTTATCTTTTTATCCGACAAAGCGGTAAACAGAGCGCGGACGGAAGCTGTATTCTCGCCGGATCTTATAAGCTCTCTGTTCGATTTGTCGCCTGTAAGCAGATTAACGGCGTCTATTATTATGGATTTGCCCGCGCCTGTTTCGCCGGAAAGAACGGTAAAACCGAGGTCGAAATCAATATCGACCGATTTTATCGTTGCAACGTTTTCTATATGGAGCGAAACAAGCATGACGTCCTCCGATCATTTTCCGATTATGGATTTCAGCCTTTCAAGTACGGTTTTTGCTTTATCCTCAGTATAACAGGCTATGAATATCGTATCGTCTCCGGCGATGGAACCGGCGACCTCCGCCCAGGATAAGCGGTCTATCGCGGCGCAGGCGGCGTTCGCCATACCGGCGTACGTTTTTACTATAACGAGATTTGACGCCGTTACACTGTTCAGCGCGGCTTCAACGAGTATTTTTTCATACTTGTTTTCCGATTGTTCCTGACCGCTGTCGGACGCGACGTATTTATACGCTCCGCTTCTGTCGGAAGATTTTGTAAGCTTGAGATCTCTTATATCGCGCGATACTGTCGCCTGCGTCGCGTCAAAACCCGCTTCGCGCAAAAGTATCGTAAGCTCCTCCTGCGTCGTTATATCGTTCGTTTCGATTATATCGAGGATCTTTGCCTGCCTTATTCTCTTGATCTTATTTCCGGCGTTATTCAAATCGTTTCTGTTCATTTTTTCATTTTCCTTATAAGTGTTTTAGCAAAGGGTTCGTTTTCAAACTGCAGAAGCTTTACAAAAAAGCCGCTTTTTTTAATTATAATCTTTTCTCCTATATCGAGCGGAAGCTCCTCGCCTCCGTCCGCGGATACGACCACGGATTTATCTTTTGACGAAACGTTTTCGGCGGTAAACACCACGTCGCTTCCGTATATACAGCATCTTGTCGTCCCGGTATGAGCGCAGACGGGCGTGACCGCGATGCATTCAAGCCCGGGATCGATAACGGGACCGCCCGCGGACATATTGTAGCCGCTGCTTCCGGTCGGCGTTGAGAATATGAGCGCGGAGCTGTTATATTCGCACGGCGGCTCGCCGTCCGCGGAAACAGACAGCGACATCATCCTTGTCGCACGCGCCTCGGCTATGACTATATCGTTCAAAGCCGTAAACGTTTTTCCTCTGTACTCCATTTCAAGCATCATACGCTTCTGATAGCTTGTAAGATCAACGGTCGAAAGACGCTCTATGTTCTCCGGCTCAAGCGACGCTAGATATCCTATCTTGCCGAGGTTTATACCTGCGACGGCAACGTCTGCCGCCGCCGCGTTTTTTGCAACGTCAAGTATCGTTCCGTCGCCGCCCAGAACAACGGCGCAGTCGTAATCAGACAGATCTTTGACGCCGTAACATGACAAAACGTCCGCTTTTATACCGTTATCGGAAAGAAGCTTTCCGATCTTTTTCGTAATTATAAGGTCCGGGTCTTTATAAAGATTTGGTATGACTGCAAATTTACTCAAATCCGCCTCCGTATTTAACTGTTATTTGATAAAGTAAGAAACAAACTCAACGTTTCCGTCGCCGCCTTTTATGACGGACGTATCCGTTCCTTTATGTTCAAAACCCGCATTTTCGGCGGAAGATATAACTTTTTTTATAACGTCCTCATAGCAGTTTTTGTTCGCTATGCCGTGCTTTCCTATATTTTCCCGCCCGGCTTCAAACTGCGGCTTTATAAGCGTAATGAACCTGCCGCCGGGCTTCAGGACCGAATAAACGTTTTTATGAAGCAGAGTTTGCGATATGAAAGAAACGTCCATAACGGCGGTATCGCACAACTCTTTGAAGGTATCCCGAGAAAGGGTTCTTGCGTTATAGTCTTCTATGTCGACGACTCTTTCATCGGATAAAAGCGACGCGTCAAGCTGACCGTGACCGCTGTCGATGCAATACACTTTTTTTGCGCCGTGCTGTAAAAGACAGTCTGTAAATCCGCCGGTCGACGCGCCTACGTCGACTCATATATCGCCTTTTACCGTGATATCGAAGCGTGAGAGCGCGTATTCAAGCTTATATCCCCCGCGGCTGACGTATTTTTCCTTTTCCGTTACCGTAAGCACGGAATCAACGTCCAGAAGCTCGGACGCCTTAAGGATGAGCCTCCCGTTGCAGAACGCCTTGCCCTCCGATATAAGGATCTGCGCCGACGATCTGCTTTTTGCGATACCTTTTATGAATAAAAGCCTGTCCGCTCTTTCCGTTATCATTTTGTATCCTTTTTTTCGTTTGTTTTGCGGCGTGAAAAAATGCTTAATACCTTTGCCGCGCCGTAAACGAAATTATAGCTGTATTTCATACCGATCGATTTGCCGAGAGCCTTTCCGCCGACGGTCAGACCCGCGATGAGCGACGTGATGATCAGATTAGCGGCAAATTCAGAATTCGGGTCGGTAAACAGCTTTACGATAATTGCCGTACCCGTAGCGCCCGATACGACGCCTGCTATATCTCCTATGACGTCGGCGCAGATATTATTCATTTTTTCCGCGTTGTTGATAAGATATACGCCCGCGTAACCGACCTTAAGCCGTCTTGCGGACATTGACAAAAACGGCTTTATATCAGCCGTGGCTATGGATATTCCGACAATATCAAAGAATATATTTATAAGTATAAAAATAATAAGTATCACAAAGGCGACGGCAAGATTGAGCTTTTCAAGCACCTCTGTTGACAAAAGCGTCATCAGAATGGATATAATTATGCTTATCGCCGCGACTTTGATCGCCCA
>CACZOH010000128.1 GCA_902782785.1 uncultured Ruminococcus sp.
CATGTACGGGGAGATGTAGCCGCGGTCGAACTGCATACCTTCAACGACCTCGGAATAAGTCTCGGCGGACTTGGATTCCTCAACGGTTATAACGCCGTCGGACGTGACCTTTTCCATAGCGTCGGCTATGAGGTCGCCTATATGCTCGTCGCTTGAAGAAACGGTGCCGACTCTCGCTATATCCTTTTTGCCGTTGACGGCTTTGGAGTTTGCGATTATCGCCTTGACGGCCGTTTCGGACGCCTTGGCTATGCCCTTGCGTACTACCATCGGGTTGGCGCCGGCGGTAACGTTCTTCATACCCTCTTTGATGAGAGCCTGTGCGAGCAGCGTAGCGGTGGTCGTACCGTCGCCCGCCGCGTCGTTCGTCTTGGTCGCAACTTCCTTTACGAGCTGAGCGCCCATGTTTTCAAACGCGTCCTCAAGCTCTATTTCCTTTGCTATCGTAACGCCGTCGTTCGTTATAAGGGGAGCGCCGTATTTCTTGTCAAGCACTACGTTTCTGCCCTTCGGTCCGAGCGTAATTTTAACGGTATCGGCTAATTTGTCTACACCCTTCTGCAGAGCTTCTCTTGCTTCCGCTCCGTAAATGATCTCTTTTGCCATGATAAATTACCTCTTTTCTTATTCAACTGTTGCAAGAATATCGTTCTGTCTTACGATAGTGTATTCCTGCCCGTCACATTTTACTTCTGTTCCGCTGTATTTTGAGAAAATAACGCGCTGACCGACCTTTACGGTCATCACGACTTCCTTTCCGTCAACAACGCCGCCCGGTCCTACTGCTATGACCTCCGCGATCTGCGGCTTCTCCTTTGCTGAGCCGGCGAGTATGATGCCGCTCTTTGTCGTTTCCTCTGCCTCGACCATTTTAAGCACAACACGGTCGGATAAGGGATTGAGTTTCATGTCTGTATCCTCCTGTATATAAGATTATTGTTTTTATGTTCTGGCACTCTTTGTGTATGAGTGCCAATCAACAAATCATATTGTAGCATCATTTTTGCAAAAATCAAGTCTTTTTTGCAGATTTAACAAATGTTTAACATTTAAGGCGCCGCTTTTAAGCCGCCCGCCGTTTTTGTGCATTGATTCCGACAGAAAAAGAGAAAAAATATTATAAAAGTATTTAACAAATTCCGCAAAACGGCTTGACAAAGCGGTGTTTTTGGAGTATTATAATAAACGTATAACTGTCAAGAGAGGAATCGCCATGAAAAAAGCTGTCATTTTTGCGGTCGTCGCGGTCCTTGCCGTGTCGCTCGCCCTGCCTTTTGAGGCGGTCGTGAACTCAAACCATCTGATCGACCAGGGTTTCCCGAGGTTCAACGAAGACGAGACGGAATGGGATATTTACGGATGGACGGTCGTAGATACGAAGATAACCGCGCTCGGATATATCCTTGACGAAAGCGACGTCGTATGGGTCGTCGATAAGGTCGTTCTGCGCGAGGACGCGGACAAGGTCCTTGCAAACGACTGCTTTGAGGATATGGAGCTTGAACGCGCCATAATCGAGTACAATCTGCAGAACGGGCTTGACGACTTCTTTGCGTACCGTATGCATATCACGCTCGATACGTCGGATATGACGAAGGGAGTGCATACGTTTGAGTTCGTCGTAAGATACGAGGACGGCTCCGAGGGCAACCCGTGCAGGGAAAGTATGGTGGAAATAGGAAAGACAAAGGATCCCGCGCCCGCGGAAACAACGGCGGAGCAGACCGTTACAGAGCCCGAAACGGAAACAGACCCCGTGACAGAGACCGAGACGGAAAAGGTGACGGAGACCGAGACGGAGAAGGCTCCGGAGACTGAAACCGAAAAAGAAACGGAAACGGAAAAGCAGACCGAAACCGAAAAAGAGACCGAAGCCGAAACGGAAAAGCAAACCGTGACGGACGCTGAAACGACGGCGCCCGAAACGACGGTCGAAACCGTAAATGAAGAGCCGAACAAAAACAAAGGCGTGAATGCAGGGCTGATAATCGGCATCGTATGCGGCTGTGTCGCCGTCGCCGCGGTCATCGCGTTCATCATAATAAAGAAGAAAAAATAAAAAATAAATTTTTACGAAAAGGAGAGTAAAAATGAAAAGAATAACTGCTTTAGTTTTATCGGTTATACTTATAACCGCTGCGGCGCTCTGCATCACCGTGAACGCTGCGGACGATCATTTTTCCGGATATTCCGCCGACTGGTACGCATACGCCGGCGCGATCCTCTGGAATCAGGGCAACAGCGATACGCTGGTGAAGGAAAACCTGCAGACTTATGATATGCACGACGGCGCTCCCGCGGCCGATATAGTCGGCTTCTACGGCTGGGCGGCTCTCAAAGAGGGCAAGATCAAGACGTTCGGCATCAAGCTCGACGGCGGCGCCATGATCGATTCGCCGCTTTCAAGACAGCAGGACGCGTCGCTTGACCGTACAACGGAGCTTGCAAACGCGGGCATCGTAAACGGCGAGGGCTTCTGGCTCGTATTCTACTACACCGATCTCGGTCCCGGAATGCACAACGCTGCCTTCTATGCGATAAGCGAGAACGATGAAGTGTACGAGATATTCAACTATGATTTCAAAGTCCAGGCGGACGGCGAATGGCTCTGCGGAGCTAATCCCGGCGCGTCCCTCAATACCGGATGGTGGTTCAACCCGGTCGTTCCTCAGCCCGACGACAGATACGTAAATGTCGAATTTACGGCAAAGAACGCTTTCAGCGGAGTACGCGGCTTCTATTACTGCAACTACCTTGACGCGGATCACGGCCCCGCCAATATGACGGTAGAGCTCCTCAAGGACGACAAGGTCGTCGCTTCCGGAACAGCCATAGGAAACGCGAACAGCTGGGTCGATACCGACTTCGGAAAGAATATGGAACCCGGCAAGTACACGCTGAAATATACGTGTCTTGAGGGTGAGGGCGCAGACAGAAGCTGGTTCGTAATCGGCGCCGCCGTCACCGGCGCGGGCGACACGGTCGTCAGCGGCAACGTGGACGTGACCGCCGGCGTGGTTTACCCGGCGATAATGCTCATCCCCGCGGAAGAAGGGCAGGGCGGCGATCCCGGAACGACCGATCCCGACACCACTCCGACCACTCCGACCAACCCCAACACTGCAGATGCCGCCGTCATAGCGATAGCTGCGGTCGCGTGCATCGCTCTTGCGGGTGCAGTCATTGCAAAGAAAATAAAATAATTGACAAATATATAAACGAATAGGCTGCCGTTCAAAGCGGCGGCCTTTTTTCACGCCTTGCGGCGCGG
>CACZOH010000129.1 GCA_902782785.1 uncultured Ruminococcus sp.
AAGATAATACATGACGCCGACGGTCACGGGGTTGTCGAACGGCTCGCCCGTCCTGCCGTCGTAAAGCGTGGTCTTACCGGTGAGCGAGATGCCCGCCATTTTCTGAAGCTCGGCGATATCGGATTCGTTTGCACCGTCGAATACCGGCGTCATGACCTTGATGCCGAGCTTTTTCGCGGCGTAGCCCAGATGTACCTCAAGGACCTGTCCGATGTTCATACGCGACGGAACGCCCAGGGGGTTCAGAACTATATCGAGCGGCGTGCCGTCCGCAAGGAAAGGCATATCCTCGGGCGGAAGTATGCGGGAAACGACGCCTTTGTTTCCGTGACGTCCCGCCATCTTGTCGCCGACGGATATCTTACGCTTCTGAGCTATATAAACTCTTACGACCTTTGTCACGCCGGGCTGCAGATCGGCGTCGCCGTTCTCGCGCGAGAACACGCGGACGTCAACGACTATACCGGATTCACCGTGCGGCAGACGCAGGGAGGTATCTCTGACCTCGCGCGCCTTCTCGCCGAAGATAGCCCTTAACAGTCTCTCTTCGGGAGTGAGCTCGGTCTCGCCCTTGGGCGTTACCTTGCCGACGAGTATATCGCCCGCGCGGACTTCGGTACCCTTGCGGACAATGCCGTCCGCGTCGAGGTCCTTTATCGCGTCCTCGGACACGTTCGGTATCTCTCTCGTTATATCCTCAACGCCGAGCTTCGTTTCTCTCGCCTCGTGCGAGTATTCCTCAATATGGAGCGAGGTGTAAACGTCGTCGCGTACGAGTCTTTCGTTGAGCAGAACGGCGTCCTCGTAGTTGTAGCCTTCCCACGTCATAAAGCCGATCAGAGCGTTCTTGCCGAGCGCTATCTCGCCGTTCGAGGTGGCCGGACCGTCCGCTATGACGTCGCCCTTTTCTATCCTGTCGCCGACGTTCACTATCGGTCTCTGGTTTACGCAGGTGCCCTGGTTCGAGCGTTTGAATTTGATAAGCGTGTAAACTTCCTTTCGTCCGTCGTCTGTTATAACGGTTATATCGTCCGCCGTAACTCTTTCAACGGTACCGGACGATTTTGCGACGATACATACGCCGGAGTCGACGGCCGCCTTGTATTCCATACCCGTACCGACTATGGGAGCGTCGGTCGTGAGCAGCGGTACCGCCTGCTTCTGCATATTGGAGCCCATCAGAGCGCGGGAGTTGTCGTCGTTTTCAAGGAACGGGATCATGGACGTTGCGACGGACATGACCATCTTCGGCGAAACGTCGACAAAATCGACCTCATCGCGGTCCGCCTCGCGTACCTCGTTCTTGTCACGGACTATAACTCTCTTGTGTAAGAATCTGTGATTCTCGTCAAGCGGTTCGTTCGACTGAGCTACTATATAGTTGTCCTCAACGTCCGCGGTCATATACAAAACGTCGTTCGTGACTACGCCCGTTTCCTTATCCACGCGGCGGAGAGGAGTTTCTATAAATCCGTATTTGTTGATCCTCGCGTATGATGCGAGATAAGAGATAAGACCTATGTTAGGACCTTCGGGCGTCTCTATCGGGCACATTCTTCCGTAATGCGTGTAGTGGACGTCACGTACCTCAAATGAGGCGCGGTCACGCGACAGACCGCCGGGACCGAGCGCGGACAGACGGCGTTTGTGCGTCAGCTCCGCCAGAGGGTTGGACTGGTCCATGAACTGTGACAGAGGAGAGGAGCCGAAGAATTCGCGTATCGCCGTAACTATCGGACGCGTATTCATAAGATCCTTCGGAGAGATCTTCTCGGAATCCTGACCGTTTACGCTCATGCGCTCCTTTATGATCTTGTCCATACGGGCGAAGCCTATACGGAACTGGTTCTGTAAAAGCTCGCCGACGCAGCGCAGACGGCGGTTGCCAAGGTGGTCTATGTCATCCATCGTGCCTATGCCGTGTCTTAAGCAGAGCATATAGTTGATGGAGGCGAAAATATCTTCTTTTGTTATGTGCTTCGGCACGAGCTCAGCGGCGCGGAGTCTTGCTTCCTCGATTATTCTCTCACGGTCGCCGCCGCATTTTTCCATTATCTCAAGCAGAACGGAAAGACTTACCTTCTCCGTGATGCCCGCCTCGGACAGATCGAAACCGAGCGCGGCTTCCGCGCGGATAGTGCCGTTTGAGAGCACCTTCATTTCTTCGCCGTTCTCAACCTCAACGTACGCCTCGTTCACACCGGAGAAATCGATATTGTCCGCGATCTCCTTGGTGACGACCGTTCCGGCTTCATACATGAATTCGCCCGTGACAGGGTTTGCCATGCTGCGGGTGAGTTTTCTGCCGAGTAAACGCGCGCCTATCGCCAGCTTTTTGTTGTACTTGTATCTGCCGACGTTTGCAAGGTCGTATCTCTTCGGGTCGAAGAACATATTGTTTATCAGGATGAGCGCGCTTTCCTGTGTGGGCGGCTCGCCCGGACGGAGTCTCTTGTATATCTCCTTGAGAGCCTCTTCCGTGATAGACGTGTTGTTCGTCTGCGCTTCGTCTACCAGGATATCCTTTGTGAGAGTGTTTCTCATCATCTCGTCGTTGCCGAAGAAGTTGAGGATATCCGCGTCGGATTCTATGCCCAGCGCACGGATAAGTATGGATATGAGTATTTTGCGGTTTTTGTCTATTCTGACGTAAAATACGTCGTTTGTATCGGATTCGTATTCAAGCCACGCACCGCGGTACGGAATTACGGTAGATGAATATACGGTCTTGCCGGATTTGTCAAGGTCGCTGTGGTAATAAACGCCCGGAGACCTGACTATCTGCGAGACGACGACGCGCTCGGCGCCGTTTATGACGAAAGTGCCGTTGTCCGTCATGAGCGGGAATTCCGCCATGAATACGGGCTCCTCCTGCCTTTCGCCCGTCGTCTTGTTCGTCAGACGGACGGTGACGCGCATCGGAGCGGAGTAGGTAACGGCGCGTTCCTTACATTCCTCCACGGGATATTTGGGATGGTCGTCAAGCTTGTAATCGATAAACTCGATGACGAGATTGTTTGAGTAGTCCGTTATCGGAGATACGTCACGAAGTACCTCTTTCAGACCCTCGTTCAGAAACCAGTCGTAAGAAGATTTCTGAATTTCAAGCAGGTTGGGGAGAGGGAGAACTTCCTCGATCTTGGAAAAACTCACTCTCTCTGTCTTGCCGAGCTTTGTGGTTTTGAACATACTTTTCTCTCCATTTATAAAAAACTTACAAAAGATATACGCGGGTGTTTTTCTTGAAAAAAGGCAAACTCCCCATAATAGTACAGTCTAAAAGAATATCACATCCCGATAGTATTTTCAACACTATAATATTTATTTTTTTAAGATAAAATGTAAAGTCGAAATATTAAAATTAAGTAAAATATTATAATAAATTTTGTAAATTATGAAAAATAATCAGTGCTTTAATGGTAATTTTGCATAAAATAAAAGGCCGCTGTCGGCGCAGGAATGGAAATATTATACAATCCGGGGCAAAAAACAAAATGTATAAAATTTCATAATTTTAAACGCCAGTTCACAAT
>CACZOH010000130.1 GCA_902782785.1 uncultured Ruminococcus sp.
CACCCAGTTTGCAAAATACCAGTCTGAGCAGCACAGACAAGGTTTTGTACAGTACAGTGTATTCAGCCCCTTCGGCTGTCTTAAATGTGTGAAAACGAGGAGCGAGCGCAGAAAATGAACGGCTTTTTCTTTGTATCTTTCGACACCGAAATTCTTATAAACGTAATAAAACGTGTTTGCGGCGGCTCCGGCGGCAAGCAGATTGGGCGCGTGGAGCGGCGTTTCCCAGTAGTCACCGCCCTCCGGTCTTATCATATCCATACAGAAATCAAGCGCTTTTATCGCCGCGTCGTAGTATTTCCCGTCGCCCGTCGCCTCATATATCTTTATAAGATCGAGCGCGGAGGTCGTGTTGAGATAAAGCGCCGTGTCGCCGGACAGCGCCATCGGGTCTATAAACGAGCGCGCGACTACAAAATCATCCTTTGCGTAATGGCGGCCGTCCGGATCGAAGCAAAACGCGCCGTCCTCTCTCTGCCAGCCGATTATCGTATCGCCTTTTCTCCGTGCCGCTTCCGTATCGGGTTTGCGCGGCGCGGAATTTTCACCCGATACGGCTTTGATTTTGTCCGCAAGCTCAGACGCCGTCTTCTTTTCTCCGTTTTCCTTTACGTATCTGTATAGGAAAGACGGAGGATTTTTTGAATAGTGGGAGCCCGCCTGCTCGTATCCGAAACCTTTTTCGGTATCGTACAGATTTGTGTTATATGCGTCTGCGATCTTATCGAGCGCCTCATCAAGCGAAAACCTCGGTGACGGGGCGGGCATACCGTTATGTTTCACGTATTCAGCAAGCGCGTCGACGGAGGTGCCTTTTCCCGTCAGGATGCAGGCGGAGAATCTGATCCTCTGTCCCTTGTGTATTTCGAACGGCGACGCGAAAAGCTTGTTTTCATCCGCTTCCGTCTTCACGTCCGGGATCATCAGACCCAAAAGGCTGTTGTTTTGTCTTTCAAGCGAGTTCGGAGCGGCGAAAACGGGCTGACTGTAATATTCGTTATAATTGAACCAGCGCGCGGCGGGAGTATCGAGACTGTATTCAACGGAAATATAATCTCCGCCGTACGACAGCGCCATCACGGGCGCGCCCACCTTGTTCGGGTGCGGGATCCTTCTGTCCGCCCACGGATCCTTGAAAAAGTCCGTACCGGAGCTCCATTCCTCGCCTACCGCCCAGTCTACGCCCGGAAGTATCGCGTCCGTTTTTTTCACGCCGTAATTTCCCTCTCCGCAGTAAAGCCAGAGAAAGCGCAGATATTCGGCGTAAACGTTATAATCCGAAAACAGCTCCGTTTCGACTGAGAGCCTTTTTTCTTTCAGCGCAAGGCTGACCGTTCCGTGCAGGACCGGCTTTTCAAAGGGATATCCTATCCACTTTTCAAAAGAAGTGTTTTTCAGTCTTTCCGCAGCGACGGATGACGACACGCTGAACTTATATCCGCACTCCGTCTTTTCATACGTTTCTGCTTCAAGCCTCATCGGTATATCCTGGTCACGCAGCTTAAGCTCACCCAGATTGTCAAGCACACCCATAAGCTTGCCGTCATTCGTGTAAATCTCGCCGAAGCACCAGCCGCTTATTCTTTTATAAAGCCTGACTCTGATATATTCGTTTTTTAATTCAAGCTCCTCGTTTGCAAAGGAAGCGCGTTTGTATTCAGGCATATTGATCTCCGTATTTCTCAATGAATTTAAGCACCGCCGTGCTTGAAATATCAGCCGCTATACCGCGCAGAGTGTAGTAGTCGATCGCGGCGTCGCCCTCAGTCCCGTCCGACATAACGCGGCTTATGACGAACGGCGTTTCGTTGACGAAGCATACGTGAGCTATCGCACCGCTCTCCATATCGCAGACGAAGGCGCCGAAGGTATCAACTATGTATTTCTTTTTTTCGGGATCCGATATAAAGGAATCTCCCGTAGCTATCGTACATAATTTCGGTTTTTTATCTTTTCCGTAACACTTTATCAGCTGATTTGTCGCGTTTTTGTCCGCATCGAAATATATTTTGTTGATGCCGGATACGAGTCCGACGGGATCGCCTATAGGAGACGTATCCATATCGTGCTGTACGCATCTGTCAGCGACTGCGCAGTCAAGCTGTTTCAGATCGCCCGATAAGGAACCGGCGACGCCCGTATTTATTATAAGCTTCGGCGAATATCCGATAATCATCGTCTGCGTGCACATTGCCGCAAATACCTTTCCCATGCCGCATACGGCGCATACGACTTTTTTATCCTTATACGTGCCCGTATAAAATGTTATACCGCCCTTTTTTTTCGTTTTTACGTTCTCGAGCTTTGATTTTATCAGGTCAAGCTCCAAATCCATTGCCGCAATGATCCCTATCATATTATCCTCCGTTTTCGTTTATTTTCCGCGTTTTACGTTTTTCTTTTTCTTTCCGCCTTTCGCCGCTAAATACGCGGTGAAGCCCGCTGCAGCCGCAACCGGAAGAGCGAGTATCGCGGCGTATATCAGGATTGAAAATCCGCTGTTCTCCGTATTGTCGGAGACGAGTATCACCGTATCGGGCGATACTGCGTTTCCGTAAACCGTTCCGTTCACCGTTTTCTGTTCAGCTACCGCCAGACCGCCGTTTGCGTTTACGGAAAGTATCTTTACGGTCTTATTATCGTAGCCTTTTATTTTTATCTCCGTCGTATGCGCTATCGCTCCGTCTTCATATACGAATTTTACGGCGCCTATGACCTTGTTTGAGGTCATATCTATGTCGCTTTCGGAGAGTATCCGCTCCACCGTTTTATCTGTCACGGACGTTATCTGTATATCGCCGTTTTCCGCCGATACTGAAACGGATTCGATGCCTTTGATTTTCGAGCAGTCAAATTCAATGCTGTATATTTTTGACGAATCCGCCGTTTCGCCGGACGTATCCTCTTCTCTCGGCGTATTTCCGCTTTTTTCCCTGACGGAGATATAAAAGATCTTTTCATAATCGCCGTCAGCCGCGCCGTCGACGACACGCGCTTTTACCGTTACCGTTCCGGGCTTGTACGCAACGAGCGTTCTGCCGTTCAGCTCTGCGAGACAGCCTCCGTCGTTTTCTATGCTCCACAAAACGGCGGTCTTCGTCGCGTTGGACGGATATACGGTGCTGTGAAGCACGGCGTTTTCCGATACCGTCACCGTATCTGTCGAAAGCTCTATATCGGATATTGCAGAAAACGGCTCGGAAACGGTCAGCTTGATCCTTGCGGAAGATACGCCGCCGCACACGCAGTAAAGAAAAAACTCATCCGCTTTATCCGTCGGTACGTTATACACACTTCCCGTGACGTTCTGTATTCTTGTTCCCTCATCCGTCTGTCCGTACGCTTTGTACCACGCATACGTGTCGTCCGTTATATCAAGGGTAAACGCGTTTACGGTAAGCGTTTCACCCGTTATAACGCTGAATTTGTTTGCGTTAAGATAAATCACGGAAACGGAATTGTCTATAACGGCGTTTATGATCTTTGTACTCAGGCTCGCCTCGCCCTTTTCTATTTCCGCGATGTATCTGAATTCGCCCGGCGCCGCGTCCGGATCGTTTTCCGTTATTACCGATGCGGGAGTGAATTCGAGTATCGCTATATCCTTTATGTTAACTCCGTAATCGCCGTATTTAGCGAAATAGTTCAAAAGATACTTTTTTACGTCTTCTTTTGTGTTTGCAATATTCATGTGCACCGTGACCGCAGACGCTTCTATCTCGTTTTTCACCGCGGTAAGCGTCGCCAGATCGGGGTCGTTCGGCGTTATTCTGATCGAAGAAGCGGTAATTCCCGCGGAATTGTACGCTATGAGCGTGATTACGTGCTCAAGCCCGCCCGAAAGCCCGGTAAGAGTTGCAGACGATGCGGAGGACGGAAGCGTGACCGCCGATATGACCGTATCTGGTACGGCTGATAAGGAATAGGTTATCTCGTATTTTTCTATTTCCGCTCCGTTTCCGTTCGCGCTCCACGTAAGATACGCCGAATAATCTCCCGCAACGCCCGAAAACTCTATCGCGGGCGCTTTTTCGTAGTATTCGTCGCCCGCGTATACCGCCGTTGTTAAGACCGCAAGGATAATAAGAACGGCGGCAAAAGCCTTTTTCACGTTATACCCTCCTTCTCCGCTGTTTTAAAGTTGTAGCTGCCCGAGGAAAGCTCGGTTTTCTCGGTTATTTTCGTATATCCCTTTTTGTTGAATATATAAAGCCCGCTGTCCGGCTCTATTCTCGCTTTTGTGTTTACCGGGACGGTCAGAGACAGATCGAATCCGCCGTCCGTTTTCCTCCATTCCGATCTTATAAGTCCGGATGCGCTCCTGTAAGAACCCGAAGCCCTGTCAAGACGCCTGTCCGTATAGGGCCTGTAGGAAAAGACGGAATAGCCGGGTGAAAGCGGTTTTATGCCGAGCATATATTCGTAAAACCATTCGTAACAGCTGCCGAGAGAATAGTGATTGAAGGAATTCATCCCCACGTCGCCGAAACCGTTTTCCTTCGTATAGCTGTTCCAGCGTTCCCAAACGGTAGTCGCGCCGTTTTTAACGGAATAAAGCCACGACGGATAAGTGTCCTTCAGAAGGATCCCGTACGCAGTCTCCGCGTGACCGTTGTCGCACAGCACGGGCAAAAGGCAGCTGACGCCGACAAATCCCGTCTGCAGATGTCCGTCCGCCTCGTCTATCTTCCTTAAAAGGTGATCGACCGCGTTTTTCTTTGCTTCTCCCGTCACGAGCCCGAATCTGAGAGCCAGAACGTAACAGCACTGCGTATCGCCCTTTATCCTGTCCTCGTCCTCAAGATACTCTTCTCTGAAAGCCTCCGCGATTTTATCAAATTCGGATCTGTAATACGCGGCTTTGTTTTCGTCGCCGAGTATTTCCGCGTATTCCGACAACAGCTTTGCGTCGTACGCGAGAAAAGCCGTTGCGAGAACGTCCTTCGGCGTTTTCTCGTTTACGGAAAGCCAGTCGCCGTAGCCGAAATCGGGACGCAGATAATTTCTTGTTGTGCTGACGAGCATTTTATAATATTTCTCCGCAAACGGAAGCATATCGCCGATAAACCTCTTATCCCCGTACATTCTGTACGCGGTATAAGGGATAACGAAGATCGCGTCGCCCCAAGCGGCGTTGCCGTTGCCGACAAGGTCCGCGCCGTTGTCCCATTTTATCATCGGAGCTATATCCGTAACGGAGCCGTTCGGCTTCTGCGCGTCAACTATATCGCGCAGATATTTTTTATAGAACTCCGCGCAGTCCATACCGTAGCAGGCGGATTTGCAGAACACCTGCGCGTCGCCGGTCCAGCCGAGGCGCTCGTCGCGCTGCGGGCAGTCAGTCGGAAGGCTGAAAAAGTTGCCTCTGTGTCCCCACGTTATATTGGATATAAGCTTGTTAAGAGACGCGTTCGAGGTGGCGACGGTACCCGTCGTTTCGCAGGAGGAATAAAGAACGTGTCCCGTTATATCGTCGGTTTCCGGCTTATAGTCAAGTCCGTCAAGCTCAACGTATCGGAAGCCGTGGAACGTGAAGCGCGGATAGTATTCATCGTCGTATCCGCGGCAGATATACGTGTCCGTCTGCTGAGCGCTGCGGAGGTTTGCGGTATATAACGTGCCTTCGTCTCCGTCGCAGCCGCGCTCGCCTTTTTTCGCGTCGTTCAGCATTTCTCCGTGTCTTACGGTTATCCTCGTTCCTTCCTTGCAGTGAAGCTTTACCGATACGGAGCCGACCATGTTCTGACCCATATCGACGACGTACTTTCCGCCGACTTCGTTTACGGAAACGGGCTTTATCCGCATCATTTCCTTTACGTCCGGTCCCGTCGCCGAAAGCAGCTTTGTCCCGTATAAAAACGACGCGCGGTATGAAACGGCTCTGACGCCGTCTTTCCGCGTCTTCGTAAACGCGTCCTTATCGGAGAGCCTTTTATCGCAGAACTCTCCGTTCTGGTTGTCGGTAAAGATATACTCGGACGATACGCATTCCCAGCTTCCGTCCGTGAACAGCTCGTCGCACGCGCCGTCATCATAGATAATGCGGAAATACGCGGAAAGCGCGGTCTTGTCTCCGAATCTGCCTCTGCCTAACGAGGACAGATTTGATTTATACCATCCGTCGCCTACAGCCGCGCCGACGGTATTGTCCCCGCTTTTGAAATATTTCGTCACGTCGTAGAATTTATACTGAAGCGTTTTGTGATAATCAGTAAACCCGGGCAGAAATCTTGAATTTCCGACGGTTTTGCCGTTTATATAAAACTCGAATATACCGAGAGCGGTGACGTACAGATATACGGACGCGATCTTCTTGTCAAGGTTTATATTGCGGCGGAATATCGGCGCGGGAAGACCTCCTCTTCCCTCCGCTTCTTTATCCTGCTTCAGATATCCGTCCGGCGCGGTTATAAAGCTGTTTGACAGCTTAAGCGTATCTCCTATACCCGTGGCAAAAACGCCTATACCGCTTTTTATCGCTCTTTCGGACACCATTGCGTAGATCTTGAAATAATATACGGTCGCGTAAAGAAGCGGTTTGCCGTTATATTCTATATCCGTGATATCCGACGAATACACGACGCCGGAATTATACATATTACCTACACCGTCGGACGCAAGCTCGTAAGTTGAGCTGACGATGAGCTTATAATAGCTGACGTTTATATTCTCGCCGTTTCCGTCGACAAGGAAAGAAAAATGCGGTTTGTTCGTATTGATGCAGTATATATCGTCCTTTATCTTATCGGACAGGGCGGGCATATGCTCGCAGTAAAGCTCCGTTATTTTCATAAAAACTCAGTCTCCCTTTAATTCGGCGTAAATTTCTTCATATTACAGTATAACACATTTTTTTTAAAAATACAAGTCATTTATACAAATATAATTACATTAAGTTTATACGATTTTCATTGAAAAAAACATTTGTTTATGTTATATTTAAAGTGGCAATACATAACAAAGAAAGGGCTTAATATGCTGTCCGTAAAAAATCTGACAAAAACTTACGGCAGAGGCAGGCTTGCGGTACAGGCGCTCAAGGGCATTTCCATAGATTTTCCGGAGACCGGTATGGTGATGATACTCGGCAAATCGGGCTGCGGTAAATCAACGCTGATGAATATGCTCGGCGGACTTGACAGACCTACCTCGGGCGACGTATATATAAACGGCGTTCCTTTTTCTTCTCTTTCGTCAAAAAAGCTTGACGATTACAGAAACACGTACGTCGGTTTTGTATTTCAGAATTTCAACATTATAGAAAACAGGACCGTATACGAGAACATAGAGCTTGCGCTTAAGCTTCAGAATCACAGATCCGATTTTGAAAGCATAGACGAGGCGCTTACATCCGTAGGTCTTACGGGACTCGGCTACAGAAAGCCGTCAGAGCTTTCGGGAGGTCAGAGGCAGAGGGTAGCCATAGCGCGCGCTCTCGTTAAACAGCCGGAGGTTATTTTAGCCGACGAGCCGTCCGGTTCGCTCGACTCCGTTACGGGCGACGATCTTTTCGTCGCGCTCAAAAAAATAAGCAAATCCCGTCTTGTCATCGTCGTTACGCATGACAATGAAATAGCGTACAAATACGGCGACCGCATAATTTTCATGTCAGACGGCGTTATAACAGGCGATATCGACAGAATAAAGCACGGAAACGACGCGGATACGAAATTCATACGCAGCAACATAATGTTCGTAAAAGCCGGTCACACGCTGACAATGGAGGAAGCGGAGGCGGCGGTAGACAGCGGCAAGGACAACTATCTCACGTTTGAAACGGACAAACAGCACGTAGTGCTTGCGTATCCCGACACGATAGATGAGGTTGAAACCGGTTACAGCCCCGGCGATTTCACGGTACACACGGCTCCCGAACCGAAAACTCCGCCTCCGTTGAGGCTTCGCCGCGCGTCGATGAGCTTCAAGAACTGTCTGTCGCAGGCAGGCGCGAGCATAAAGAAACGCAAGGGCAGATTTATCGTTACGATAATCGTATCGCTCATATGCATGACGCTTCTGAATATAGGTCTTTCTCTCTCCATGATTAACGATACGAGCATAATAAGCAATACGGTAAAAGACCAGAAGCTTGATTTTCTGAAGGTCGGCAGAAGATGGTACTCGGACGGCAGCGCTGAACTATACGATATGTTCGCGCCGTTCGATCCCGGTCTGTCATATAAATGCGAAATGTCTTATATCCCGGTAAACAACGTCAAAGCGGAAAAGGACGAAAATATTTTCGACATTCTCGGTATGCTGTTCGAGGGTGAAAACAGCTTCGGCTTCAACGGAGTGATAGAATACGAAGACGTTTCAAAATGCGGCTTTCCTCTTCTGTCGGGCGAATTTCCGTCAGCCGATGATGAAATACTCATAACGGATAATTCCGCCGCCGATCTCATATCCTGCGGCTTCGTCTCCGTTTCGGACGACGGAAAGTACGAGCTTTTCAAGCCCGAAACCCCGGATGAGATAACCGGAAAAACCATTCTCATGGAAGCGGGCAAAAACAACTGCAGGCTGAAGATAAGCGGTATCATAAAAACAAACTGCGAACAGCTTGCCAAGCAGTCGTCGGAGATCAGCATTTCCGCCATAATGAATCTGCGTTCAAGGCTGATAAACGTAAAAGACGAATACAGGATGATCATAGCGCGGAAGGGTTTGAGTAAAATGCTTGACGAGTTCATAAGCACATCGTCAGACGGTTATACGGAAATAAGCTTAAAGCAATCCGATAAGGACGAAGATCAACAGTATTACAATAACGTCATTTACAGCGGCGAGGTCGCGTTCACGTCGTTCTCTTCCGGTCTTGAATACTATTTTGCCGAGCCCTCGTTCGAGGAGCGCGGATATGATCTGAAGGACGGTGAAGTTCTCGTTTCCGCGGATGTTTTCAAAGAGATAATATCCAATATTCAGGGTATGCAGTCCGACGGATTTGATTTTCTTTCTCTTCTGTCGTCCGACGCGGGCAGTCTTACGTATCCGGAGGTTATGATATATATCTCATGCTATAACAATAACGCTTATATGCAAAAGGAAAGCAAATACAATTATAACACAACGGAGTTCAGAATAGTCGGCGTGATCAAAGGGACCGGCACGATGGTGTTCAGCAAGGCGGTAGCGGAGGATATCATAGGCTCTGCGTTCCGTACGGATCAGATTTATCTTTCCGCGGGATCTGTCAACGTAAACGAGCTTGTCAGGATCGCAAAGCAGAACAATATGGATATAAGCTCCGTCAAATTTTCAAACGTCATAAGCCTAACGGAGACGATACACGAGATAAGCGCGGTATTCCTCATATTCTCCGGCATCGTGGCGTTCTTCCTGTTCATAATAATCCTGAACTTCCTTTCTCTGCTCGTCAAGGAAAGAAACAAGGAGCTCGGTATCATGCGCGCTCTCGGCACGAGCGGTCCCGTCACGATAAAGGTGTTTTACATCGAGCTTGCGATACTCGATATTCTGATCGTTTCGATATCCGCCTTTATCTCAGTCCGTATAGTTTCGGGGATCAACGCAATTATGGGAATGATATATATTTTCAGCATAAGCTGGGTCACGTTCGGTATCCTTCAGTTTGCTCTGTCGTTTCTTATATTTACCGCGTTCCTTGCGCTTACCGCTTATCCGATACTGCACAGGATCGTGAAAAAACAGCCTATCGACGTAATAAGGGCAATATAAAGGCGGTGATATTATGTTGGAACTGAAAAACATATCAAAAACGTACAGAAGCAAAAACGGCGTTACGCACAGGGCCCTGAATGACGTTTCCCTCTCGTTCGGTGAAACCGGACTCGTATTCATCGTCGGCAGATCCGGAGGAGGCAAATCGACTTTGCTCAATATTATCGCCGCGCTTGATAAAGCGGACAGAGGCGATATGCTCCTGTACGGCAACAGCTTCAAGGACTTCAGCAGCTCAAAGCTCGATTCGTACAGAAACACGTATATAGGCGTCGTTTTCCAGGATTACAACCTCCTGCCCACGCTTACCGTTTATCAGAATATCGCGCTTGCGCTCGGTCTGCAGAGCGCGGAAAGCGACGAGCGCGTGAACGCCGTCATAGACAGGCTCGGGCTGAATGAGATAAAGGACAGACGTCCGAACGAGATATCCGGCGGTCAGTCTCAGCGCGTTGCGATAGCGCGTGCGCTCGTTAAGGACCCGAAGATGATCCTGGCGGACGAGCCCACGGGAAATCTCGACTCAAAAACGGGACACGAGATGTTTGATATTTTCAAAAAGATATCAAAAGAAAAGCTCGTTATCATAGTCACGCACGACCGCGAAATAGCGGACGAGGCGGGCGACCGCGTTATAGAGATAAAGGACGGACGCATACATAAGGACCTTATAAGAACGACCGAATTGTACGAGCCCGCGATAGACACGGTGGGCGACAGTCTGGTGCGGGTGCCTAAGGGCAAGCATCTTGACGGGCTTGCGCTCGAGGAGATAAACGCGATCTTATCTAAAACGGAAAGAGACACGTATATTATAAACGAGGACGACACGGCAAAGGTAAAGTCTATGAATATACACGTCAAAAACGCCGTTGAGCTTAACCAGTCCGATAACGCCACGTATTATTTCCCGTACCGGCCGGAGCCGGAGCAGGTCAGACCCGTCTCCTTTATCAAGTCAAAAATGCCGCTTTCCGTCGGCTTCAGGCTTTCTTTGTCCATGCTGAAATACAAAAAGTTCAGGCTTGTCATCACCATCATAATGCTGATCCTCGCTCTGTTTCTTTCCGCCGCCGTCGGCGTGTTCAAGTTCTACAATTTTGACAGAGCCGCGGCAAAAACCGTTGTAAAGGAAAAATACGGTTACATCCTCACCGCAAAAGCCGGAGACTATACCGGCGAGACTGAATTTGACGAAGAAGACATAAAACGGCTTCAGAACATGAGCGGCGAGGTGCATAAGGTATATCCGTGCGGCGCAAACATCGATTTTATGAGGACGTCGGATACTTACAGAGCCGGTCAGGGATATAACGACCTGTTCACGCGGTTTTACGGCATTGTTGAAACAGAGGGCAGGGATGATTTCGGTTTTGAATACACGGCGGGCGCGGATCCGGAGGAATACGGTGACGCCGTTATATCAAAGCTTGCCGCGTACTGTATGCTCAAGCTGAACGTTTACAAAAACGCCGAAAGCTATGAAGATCTTATCGGACGCGTATTTTATTCGTCCGACGCAAAGTTTAAGATCTGCGGCATATACGAGACGGATACCGGTGAATACGACAAGGCGAAAGCGATATCCGATAAAGAAGGTCTGTCGTTTGACGATATGAGAAGATTGAAAAAGACAAAATATTACAGTCAGATAACGGAATTTGACGGGTTTATTTTCGTAAAGCCGGGTTATACGGAGCACCGCCTGCAGAATATGAAAAAAGTGAGTGCAAACGTTCTTAGTCTGAACGGCGGAAAGACGATAGAGGCGTCATACGTTTCGCCGAAGGACGAGGCGGGCGAGCTTATCTATAACAGCGGGGACGGCGGCGGAGTTTACATAAGCCGCGCTCTGTACTCGCTGATGTTCGGAGATTTTACTTTTAACGAATCCGTGATCGCCGCAAATCTTTCAAAATACAACGAAAACAAAGTCGACTGTCTTATAAGGCAGTCAGCGGACTTTACAAACAGAGAGAGCAGAACGAGCCTTGTTATAAACGGGCTTCGTATCGCGGGGGTTGCCGAGGGAGAAGAAGCAACGCTCTATCTGAACGAAGAAGATTTCCACACATTCGCATCCGACAGCATCCCGGTAAATATGACGCTTATCCGTTCGGCTGAAACGGTCGCGGGAAACGAGCGGTTGATAAGGAGCTTAAAGGCGATGAACGCGTATCCCAAAATGGCGTTTTACAGCGATTACGTTGAATACAAAAACAATCTCGGACTTTTATCCGATATATTCACACGTGCGCTGATAATGATATCTATAGCCGCGGCGCTTCTGCTCTTCTCCTTCGTATCGTCTTCCATACGTATGGAGAGCAGACAGATCGGCATACTGCGCGGAATGGGCGCGAGAGGCATAGATACGTTCAAGGCGTTCGGCATAGAAGGCGCGGTCATAACTGCGTTTTCGCTGATTTTGACCTCCGTTCTGATAGCAGTACTGTTCCCCGTTATAAATCTGGGGCTGTCAAAGCAATACGCGTATCATTTCTATTCCATGGTAATAAACCCGTACGCTGTGATCTTCATTATATTAACGGCTGTTCTGATTACCGCCGCGGCGGTGACGATACCGCTTATAAGACTGTCAAAAATGACCCCCGTCAAAGCAATGACGAAAAACGAAACGCAAAGATAAGGTGAAATTATGAAAAAAACTGCTGCAATACTTCTCGCTGTTTTAATGCTTCTTCCCTGCGTCGCAGGCTGTACGGGAACTGAAACCGTCACGACGGCGCAAACCGAAACAAATGCGGAAACAGCGTCGTCTTCCGATACGGAAACGGACGGTGTGACGACCGAGGCTCCGCCTGCGGTTACCCCGGATTGCGGGATATACGTGACGGATCTGCGCGTGAATTACGAAAAAGAGCCCTCCTGCATAGGTGAAAAGCCCTCTTTTTCCTGGGTATTGGAAACGGATAAAAGAGGCGTAAAGCAGGAAAGCTACCGTATAGAATTAGCGGAGAGCAAGGAAGATATCAGCGCGGGCAAAGCCGTGTGGGATTCGGGCGAGGTAAGCTCCGACAATACCGTAAACGTCGTATGCGACGCAAAGCTGAAAGAAGCGACGCGCTATTATTTCAGCGTTACGGTAAAGACGAACGACAAAAACACCGTCAAATCCGATATTTCGCATTTTGATACGGCATTGACGGAAAGCGGCTTTGACGGCGCCGAATGGATAATGCAGGATATGTCCGGCATGGGCGCAGCCGTCATAGACGACGCAAAATGGATATGGCTTTTAAAAAACGACAGTCAGGGAAACGTTGATATAAAGACCGAATATTTCAGGTATCATTTTAAAACGGACGGCGACGTTGAAACCGCGTTTCTCTCGTTTACCGGCGACGATTACGGCGACCTTTACATAAACGGCAGGAAAGCGGCGGGGACAAACTCGTCGCGCGGCTGGGAAAACGCCGTAAGCATCAACGCCGCGGAATTTCTCAAAAAGGGTGACAACGTGTTAGCGCTGAGCTGCGTAAACTCTCAGTTCGGATACGGCGCGATCATCCTCAGTATGGATATAGTATATAAGGACGGAAAAACAAAATCCGTCGTAACGAACGAAAGCTGGCTTGCGACAGATGCGAAAACCGGCGACTGGTTCAAGGAGCAGGCAGACGAGAGTAAATACGTCAAAGTCAATTTCACCGCCGACTACGGCTCCGATCCGTGGTACTCAAACGTAAAATATCCCGACATAAGCATTACCGCGCCGACGCTCAGATATGAATTCAACGTATCGAAGAAAGTCAAAAACGCGTTTATGTTCGCCTCGGCAGCCGGTCTTTACGACGCGTATATAAACGGCGTGAGAGCGAGCGGCGACGTCCTCGATCCCGGCAGAAGCGAATACACGCAAAGGATAATGTACCAGTGCCACGACGTTACTGATAAGATAAAAGACGGCAAAAACGTCATAGGAGCGGTGCTTGGCAGGGGTTGGTGGATAGGCGCGTACTCGCCGTACGGCGCACAGATACCGGCTTATATATGCAAGCTCGTGATAGAATACGAAAACGGCGAAAGACAGATCGTGGGTTCCGGCGGAGACTGGCTCTGCAATACGAACGGTCCCATAACGTATAACGACGTTTTCAACGGTGAAACGTACGACGCGCGGCAGGAGCTTACGGGCTGGTCCTCGCCGGACTACGATGCGTCCGGATGGATCAGTACTGCGGTTACAAGCGCAAAAGCCCTCGGTCTCGGTACGCTCGTCCCTCAGCTTTCGGGAGCGGTAAAAGTCATGGATACCGTGACGGCGAAAGAGGTCACCTCTCCCTCCGATAAAGTCTATATATATGATTTCGGTCAGAACCTCGCGGGCTTCGTAACGATAAAAGTAAAAGGCAAGGAAGGAACGACGGTCAGACTGCGTCACGCGGAGATGTTAAACGACGGAAACAGCGGAAGCGACGGCGCAAAGGGCACGATATATACGTCAAACCTGCGCTCCGCGCAGGCGACCGATCGCTACACGTTAAGAGGCGACGAAAACGGCGAGACGTACACGCCGACCTTCACGTTCCACGGCTTCAGATACGTTGAGATAACGGGACTCGACAAGCCGCTTGAGCTCTCCGACGTCACTGCAAACGTGCTTTATTCCGATATGGAGGACACGGGCAGGATAACGACGGACGACGCTCTATTGAACAAGCTGGTACAGAACACGTACTGGGGACAGCGCGGAAACTTCCTCTCCACCCCGACGGACTGCCCTCAGCGCGACGAGCGTATGGGCTGGTCCGGCGACGCGCAGATATTCAGCGGCACGGCGGCTTACAATATGAACGTAAAGGCGTTCTTTGACAAATACATAACAGACCTGAACGACTGTCAGCGCGGAGACGGCGCGTATCCCGACGTTGCTCCGCAGACAAACCGCGCGCAGTACGGCGGCTCCGGCAACAACGCATGGGGCGACGCGGGGATCATCATCCCGTGGGTGATGTATACGAGATACGGCGATGCGTCTTATATTGAAAAATACTATGCCAATATGAAAAAGTATACGCAGTATCTGTTAAACACAAGCAATAACTACATACGCACGCGCAGCGCTTACGGAGACTGGCTCTCGATCGGAGAAAACACAAACGTTTCCGTGACGGATACGGCGTACTGTATATACGTTTTCGATCTTATGGCAAAAATGGCGTCGCTTCTGGGAAAGACAAAAGACGCGGAAAGATTTGAAGCCGACGCGCAGAAATACAGAGACGCCTGGGTAAAGAATTTTGTCAGATCAGTCGGCAGATTGAGATTTGACACGCAGACGGCTTATCTCGTTGCGCTCGCTTTTGAGATAGTGCCGGAAAATGACAGACAGGCTTACGCCGACAGGCTGAATGAAAAGATAGTACAGAACGGAAACAAGCTCACGACCGGCTTTATCGGCTGTCCGCTTCTCTTGCCCGTCCTCTGCGAATACGGACATGCAGATACGGCGTTCGCGCTTTTGCAGCAGCAGGAATATCCGTCGTGGAAATATCCGATACTTCAGGGCGCAACGACGATATGGGAACGCTGGAACAGCTACACGATACAGAACGGCTTCGGCGACGCGGGAATGAACTCGTTCAACCATTACTCCTACGGCTCCGTTACCGAATGGATATATTCAACGCTTATCGGCATAGGCTGCGATGAAAACGCGCCCGGCTTCTCACACGTTATACTGAGACCCACGTCCGGCGGCGGCATAAACAAAGCGGACGGCGAATACGATTCGATCCGCGGGCTTATTAAAAGCGGTTGGGAAGCGTCCGACGGCAGGATAACAAAATATAAATGCACGATACCCGGAAACGTAACGGCGACGCTGTACCTGCACGCAGACAGCTCGGACGATATAACCGAAGGCGGCAAACCGTTGTCCGCGGCGGAGGGCATAACGCTCGCCTCGTTTGAAAACGGAATCGCCGTTATAGAGCTGACAAGCGGCGTTTATGAATTTGAGATAAAATAAAAACTATCCGGATGAAGCTTTGAAGCTTCATCCGGACTTTTTTAATATTGCCACACGATCGCGTACTTGCCGCCCGCGGTAAAGAAATATGATTTCAATTCATTATCAAACAATATCGTATGCGCTCTGCCCTCGTCGCTTTGCAATGACATTCTCGCTTTTCTCGTATAAACCGGTGTAAACGTGTCCCACCTTAATGACGTCGCGTCCGCGCTTTCATCGAAATAAACTCTGCCTCCGAATGCATTATTGACTGTGTAAAGTGAGACGGGCTCATTTTTATCAAGCGAATATGCGAGCATAAACGACACAGCATCCGTTTCTTCGATCACTACAGCTCGCTCAAGCAAAGCCTTGTAATAATCCTGCCCGGATTTTTCCAAAAACAGCGGTCTGCTGTTATTATAATATAATGCTCTTTCCGTCAGCGTACCCGAAAGATACAGCACGCTGTCGTATATATCGGCGCTTGTTACGTTATACTTTCTGTTTTTGTCTTCAAACGATAATATTGTTTTACATTTGCCGTCAAAGCCTATTATCGTTATGACGGCTATGTTTTCGCCTTTATATGAGCAGAATACAAACCCGTCGTCAGTCGCCCCGACTAAGCTCAAAATCGTATTTTCGCCCATAACGCCGAGCGTTTCTGACACGGTTTTTATATACTCTCCGGTTTTTGCCGAATACACGTACGCCGAAAATACAACGGGCGAATAATGATACTGCGGCTCCGCCTCGTCTTCACAGACTATCTCCTGTATAAAAGGACAAAAGAACCATATCTCGTCTCCTTTTTCATAGATGTCCCTGCTTAAAACTCCGTCTGTTTTTGTTTTCCACTTCAGATTGCCTTTTTCGTCAATAAACCCTATTTCGCAATCGTTTTTCTCGTAAATAACGCCGCCCGTAACCTTTTGTGAATAGAATAAATTCGCACCCTCGTCAAATCGGTAAGTCCATTCGGCTTTTCCGTCTTTATACCTGGTTATACCGTCCGTCTTATTCATAACGTATTCGTTTTCAAATTCTTTGACGGATGTAAGACCGTACATTATATACGTAAGATCGTCCATTATACACGATATACCTGCGTTTGTGTCAAATGCTGTTGTAGGAAGTATGAGATTATACTCGTCAATATCATATGTTTTTTCGCTTTTCGTGTTTGTAAACGATCTTTTATGCGTTTTTACGGTAAGCGACGCTTTTGTTTTTATCACGTCCGTGCCTTCTGTCAGCATAACTCTGCCGGGAGTATTATCTCCGGACGACGCGTTGTCCGGACCGGCTTTGCCCGCGTTTGCAATGTAAATATTCACGCCTATGAACGCGGCAAGCGCAAGGCACGCGGCGACCGTGCCTGTTTTTCCGAGTATGCCCGTCAATTTTCTGCTTTTGAAATAACCGGATGCGTTTTCCTTCTCCGATTCTTCTATAAACCTGCCGTCCGCGTTTTTGACGGCGGACAAAATATCGCTCGGTTTCATATCCTGTAACCCTCCTTTTTAAGGTGATCCGCTAATTTGCGTCTTATACGGAGAAGCCTTACGGAAACGGCATTTTCTTTCATGCCCGTGATCATTGATATTTCGGCTAACGTATCGCCGTAATAATATCTGCGCATGAATAAGATCCTGTCTGATTTCTTAAGCGACTTCAAAAACCCGTTTACGGCAAACGACAAGCCGTCGTTATCCGCACTTTGATCCGCTATCACCTCCGACAGCTCCGCGTCAAGCGAAACGGTTACCGCGTTTCTCTTTTCGGCGGTGTTGTATCTGTATTTCTGCATTGCGATATTGCGCGCGGTACCGCAGGCGTACGCACAGATATTGTCGGGCTTGTTCGGCGGTATGCTGTTCCAAACGGAAAGATACGCGTCGTTTACACATTCCTCCGCGTCCTGTTCGTTTTTCAGCACGTTCATCGCGGCGGCTTTCATTTTGTCGCCGCACAGCTCAGAAAGCGCTTTTATCGCGCTCTCGTCGCGGTCCGTGAACAGCTTGACTATCTTTTCGTTTTCCATTTCGGGTATCTCCGTATTTCGTCCTTCACCTATATAGTGATATTCCGCGCCCTGAATATTACACAAGATACAAAAAAGCCTTTCTGAAAGGCTTTTTTGTATCAGAAGAGGAAGTTTACGGCTCCTTTGATCATACTGATTTCAACTTTTTCACACGGCTCTATCTCGCCGTCCGCACAGATGCTCGTCATACCGCTTACGGTGAGACCTCTGACCTGTCTGTACGTCATTATATCCTTGAACTTTTCTATTATATCCCTTGTTTCCTCGTCTATATGCAAGCCCTTTTTATATTTTCCTATAATGGACGGGATCTCGCCGCGTTTGACCTTTTTGACAAGCACCACGTCTATCAGGCCGTCGTTTATTCGCGCCAGAGGCGCCGGTTTGAAGCCGCCGCCGTAATACTGTCCGTTTGCCGCGACGCAAAGCATATAGTTATCGTTAAAGCGCTCCGTTTCACCGTTCTCATACTCAAGAGTTATATCGAGCATAAGACCGTAATCCTTGAAGACGGTATCGACTACGCCGCAGATATATGCGAAGCTGCCGGAAATAAGCGGCTTTTTCTTTAATTCCTCCGTCTTTTTTACCACGGTGCAGTCAAATCCGATATTCAGTATATTTATAAAATATCTGTCGTTGTATTTGATAACGTCGCATTTGACCGGATTTTCCTCTCTGTCGTCGTATTTGAGAAAATCGTTGCCCGTTCCAACGCCTACGGCGGATAAAAGCGCCGTATCGGAGGCTCCCGCGCGCATTATGCCGTTCACCGCTTCGTTTATCGAGCCGTCGCCGCCGCAGATTATAAAATGCGTTTCCGGCTCCTTCAAAAGCGTTTCATACACGAATTTTTCAACGTCACCTACGGCTTTGCTTACGTAATATCTTGAATCTTCGCTTATCTCGTTTATCGCCTTGCCCTGTCCGGCGACAGGATTAATGACTTTGACGGTTTTCATCTGATTTCTCTCCGATCATTTGATTATTCTGTCCAACAAGTCCTCGTTATAAGTTATGACGACCGAATTATAAATGTCTTCCGCCTTGGTGTTGAATTCCGCGTCGCGCAGCTCTGTCTCGCAGTTGTAATGCCACAATTCCTCGCCGAAACCTTCAAAATACATGACATGATAACCGAAATCCGTCTTTACGATATCCGTATCTCCGACCTTTCTTTCGGGATCGAAGCACCAGTCGTTGAATTCTTCCACCATATAACCGGGCGCAACCTTCTCGTAAAGACCGCCGTTTGATTTTGATCCAGAGTCTGAGGTGTACTGCTCTACAAGGCTTATGAACTCGGCTTTGGGATCTGTCGCTTTGTTTATCTGCTCAAGCAGCTTCTGTGCCTGCGCGTATGCTTTCTCCTCTGTCTCGTAATCCGTGGAGTTGAGCAGGATGTGCCTTACGTCTATGGTCTTTTCCGTGTTCTTATATGGCGTCTTCACGCAGCGGATAACGTACGCGTTGCCCGCGGTATCGTAGTAAATGCTTATCTGTCCCTCGCGAGCGTCGCTCTTATACAGAAATCCGTATTTTTCCTCGCTCGTGTATTCCATACCCTCGTACAGGAAATCATCGTCCGTTTTCTTATTCGATACCGTCTCTCCGCTTTCGTTCGTCTCGGCTTCCGCCGCCTCGTCGGGATATATGGTGTAATAAGCTTCCGCAAAGCTCTTGCCTTCGTTTAAGAGCTGTTCCATCCTGCCGGCTTTTTCCTTCGCATCGGCTTTTGCCGCCTCAGCCTGCTCTTCCGTATCCGTCTCATCGTACAGAGCAGTTATGCACGCCTCGTAATAATCGACAAGCGAGTATTTGCCCTCGGAGTTCTTATACGTTTCTTCTATCTGTTCCTCGGTAAAAACGGGTCCTTCATACAGTTTGAGATAGTATTTATATCCGAGCTGAGTGAGCTCCGTCGCGGCTTTCATACGCTCGCGCGTCATACCCTCACCCATATATTCTTCCATATATTCTTCAAAGGTCATTGAATAGTCGTCGGCTATTTTCTGTATCTGATCAAGATTGTCGTTTATTTTTTTATAATCGTCTTCGTCAAGCGACATCCCCTCTTTTATCGCCATTTCCGCAAATTTGGCGTACTGCTCGAACGCGGATTTGCCTCTTTCAAGGAAAAATCCGTACCACGTTCCCTCCTCCTCGCTTCCGAGATAATCCTGATCGTGAAGCGGAACGTTCAGATCGAGTCCGTAATATGAAAGATACGAATAGTAATTCGAAACGAACGAAGAATACTGATCCATAAAGAAATATTTGAACAGGGATACCGGTATCTGCTGATTCTCCGTCGTCGCTATTATGCTGTCAAGCGGCGCAATCTCCATATCGGAATGGGGGTATACGGCGTCCGTGACGGTACCGGTATCACTGTCGCCGGTGTCGGTTCCCGTCGGATTGATTATGACGCTGCAGGAGGCCGTGCTTAAAACAACAGCCAAAGCGATTAAGACAATTATTGTTTTTTTCATTAAAAGAAATCCTTTCTTCCGGATTATGATCGGTAAAACAATAATATTATAGCATAAAAATTCGGTTTATGCAATATTATTATTTGAACATTGTAAACAATATTTTTAAAACACAATACGGTAAAACGATTTGAAATTAGTAAAACAGTTTATCATAAACGGGCTTATACTGACGGTCACGTCTGTCACGATGAGGCTGATGACCGTTTTTTTCAACGTATACATAACGGATAAAATAGGCGCGGCGGGCGTCGGTCTTTTCACGCTCGTTATGTCCGTATATTCATTCGCGGTAACGTTCGCCACGTCGGGCGTATCGCTTTCCGCGACGCGTCTCGTATCGCAGGAGATAGTCCGCGGCTCCGGCAGAGGCGTCGTTATTGCGATGAGAAGATGCATAATCTACGCTCTGATATTCGGCGTATCCGCCATGGTCCTTCTTCTGATATTTGCGGAGCCTGTCGCCTGCAGATGGCTCGGCGACGTGCGGACGCTCAAATCTCTGAAAATACTGTCCTTCAGCCTTCCACCGCTTTCGGTATCCGCGGCTTTATCAGGTTATTTTTCAGCGGTCCGGCGCGTTGTGAAAAACGCGGTGACGAACATTCTGGAGCAGTTCATTCGGATCTTCTTCACTGCCATGCTTCTGGTTTTAGTGTCAGACAAGGGCATAGAATCAGCCTCCGCCGCGATAGTTACGGGGATAGTGCTGTCCGAAACGCTTGCGTTTATCGTTTCGTTTATCCTTTACCTTCTTGATAAAAAGCATATAAGGGATCTGACCGCGCCCGCAAAGTCGGATATCACCGCGCGGCTCATAAAAATGGCGGTACCGATAGCCGTAAGCTCGTACATAAGATCCGCACTCGTCACGCTTGAGCATATACTCATACCGAAGGGACTCATAAAAAACGGTGCGACGTCAGAGCAGGCGCTTTCCTCATACGGCGTGATATCGGGCATGGTCTTTCCGGTCATCTTTTTCCCCATGGCGTTTTTGACCGCCTTCACGGGGCTTCTCGTCCCGGAGGTGACGAGATACAAAGAAACGGAAAGCACAGGATCCATAGAGTACGTTACGGGAAGGATAATGAAAATAACGATAGTGTTCTCCGTCGCCGTCGCAGGCGTTTTCGCATACTATTCCGATACGCTCGGAATGCTTCTGTACGACAGTGCGGAGGCAGGAAAGTACATAAGGATATTTGCGTATCTCATACCCGTGATGTATATAGACAACACGACGGACGCGATACTGAAGGGGCTTGGAGAACAGTTCGCGTCTATGAGATATAATATTATCGACGCGCTCGTATCCGTTATACTCGTTTTCTTCCTTTTGCCGCCGTTCGGGATAAAAGGATACGTCATAGTCGTTTACGTTTGCGAGATACTGAACGCGGCGCTGAGCGTGATAAAGCTGTTCAGATGCGTAAAGCCGAAATTCAGGGTATTCTCCCTGATCTTTTTACCGACGCTTTGCATGATAGGCGCGGCGTGCCTGACAAAGCTGACGACAAAGATGCTGAACGTTAACTATGATATGATGATCCTGACGCTCTCTGTCGGTTTTGCGGTGCTTATTGTGTTCTATATACTCCTTCTTCGGTGCTTCGGATGTATTTCCGACGATGATAAACGCTGGTTTTTGCAGATATTTTCGAAAAAAAGAAAAAAAATCTGATTTTTTTCTCAAAAACCTCTTGATTTTTTTGTCAATATGTGATATACTACGTAAGCACTCGGCCCGTTGGTCAAGCGGTCAAGACGCTAGCCTCTCACGCTGGAAACGGGAGTTCGATTCTCCCACGGGTCATAAAAGCACGCTTCGGTGTGCTTTTTGATTTCTGTTCTGAAATCCGGACAGGTTAAATTCGGTTTTTGCCATACGCAGAAAATGAGTCTCAACCGTGTAGTTATCCGATTTATTTAAATATAAAAAAATTACATAAAATGACTTGACAAATCGGAATAATGTGATAAAATATATAACACACACGGAGGCGTAGCTCAGTTGGTCAGAGCGTTCGGTTCACATCCGAGAGGTCAAGGGTTCGAGCCCCCTCGTCTCCATAACAAAAGGGACGCCAAAGGCGTCCTTTTGTCATAGAGTAACCACATGGAGGGGCTCGAAGCAGTAAAAAAAATGATCCGGTGGATCATTTTTGAACGGTGACCGAAGAATTTTGCGAAGCAAAAGGAAAGAAATCTGCACAAATTGCTTCGCAAAATTCAAGAAGAGCCCCCCTCGTCTCCATAAATAAAAGGACGCCAACAGCGTCCTTTTTTATTATGGTATAAAAGGACCGCCGTTTTTCCGGCGGTCCCTCTCATACGGAATATTACAGCATCATCATAAGCGCGTTATACATAATGGGCATATGCTCCGACGCTACCGCCATAGCCTGCGTCGTATCGGAAAACTTGTTCAGCATCAGAACTATGGGATACAGGTCGCTTTCGGGCTGTATTGCGGCAAGCTTTGACATATCTGGCGTTTGAGAGTTCAGGATAGTGCAGAGATAATTCATCACCTCGAAAACCGTCATTCCGTCGTCCGAAAGACCCGCCGCCGTGAGAGAATGTTTATCCTCATAATACGATTTTATCGTCGGCGCGATATTGGAAAGGTTTGACAGCGCCGTTATGACCTCGCTCGGCTTTGTAAACGTCTTGAGCTTGATATCCGTTCCCGCGCGCTTGTAGCCGTGTTCCTCAAGCGGAACGTGCGTGACGGCGTCGTTCGGGTTCAGGTAGTTGAAAATGTTTTTATATTCGACCTTTGCCGCGTCGCCGCGTACCGTGCCGGGCGTTGCGAACGTATAGACGTATATGTTTTTACTGTCGTAGATCCCGTCAAGAAGCACTCCGAGCAGATTGGAGACAGCGGCGCCTCTGCTGTGTCCGCATACTATGATATACGCGTTTTTGTCCGCTTCAAGTATGCTTTTCACGTTTCTGTATACGTCCTCGGCAGCGAGCTTGAAGTTTTCCGCGTACTGCGTATCGTTATTGTGCGACGGAGCGAAATCAAAGTTTGAATACCATTCGCCGCCGCTTGTGCCGCGTATGACTATAGCGTACATATTTTTACCGTTGTATTTGCCTCTGCCGACGGTATACGCGCTCGTATGCGATTTATCGCTTGAGGGCTTATTGTAGTTCTTTGCAAGAAGCAGTTCAAAGCCCGCGTTCACGAGGTTCTGCCCGTTTGCGGTCTCGTTTCCGCCCGTGCAAAGCTCAAGAAGCTCTCTTGCGAATTTATGCGATACCGTATCAGACTTTGCGGGAACGGACAGCGTTACGGTCGTCGTTTCGTCGATCTCCTCCGTCTCCGTTTCAGTCTCCGGAGCTTTATCAGTTACGGTTTCCGTCTCTTTCTCAGTTTCCGGAGCCTTTGTAGTCTCAGGCGCGGTCTCCTTTTCCTTTGTCGTCTCCGCTTCTTTTGTCGTTTCGGGCGCCTTTGTCGTTTCCTCTTCCTTCGTAGTCTCGGGCGCTTTTGTCGTTTCCTCTTCCTTCGTCGTTTCGGGCGTCTTTTCGGTTTCCGTCTCCGTCACGGGTTCTGTCTCCGTTTCCGTTTCGGGTTCCGTTTCCGTTACGGAGACTGTTTCGCCCTCCGTTTCCGTGTCGGTGCCGACCTCCGTTTCAGTGCCGGCGCCGGCAGTCGTTTCCGTGGCTTTCGTATCTTCTTTTGTATCAGTCGTTATGATATCCGTCGTATCATTTTCCGTCGTCGTTTCGACGGGAGCCGCCGTACAACCGCAAAGCAGAACCGCCGTCAATAATACAGATATAAACGCTTTTAACTTCATATTCTCTCTCCTTTTTTATTAAAATCCGAGATCGTCGTTTACAAGAATGACGTGGATCCTGTCCTTATGTCTTGAAAATCTTGTTATGAGAAACTGACAGCAAATGGTGTCTGGTGATTTGCAGTCAAAGCACTTTCCCGTAGACGCGCAAGGCGTTTTCAGATCGAAGCGCATGGCGTTTGCCGGCGCCGCGACGTTTCTCGCGCGCTTCATCGCGGTGTCAGCATCGGGACAGACCTTGTTCATACCGACGATGAAGATCACCTTTTTCGGTCCCTGCGCTATCGCGGAAACTCTGTTTGCGTTGCCGTCTATGTTTATAAGCACTCCGTCGTCCGACATTGCGTTAACGCTTGAGATGAACACATCGGCGTCGTACGCCTTAAGCATCGCCTCGCGTTTGTCGCTGTATTTGTCGCGGTCTATGAAGTTGTATTCGCCGTTCTGCAGCGCATCGACAAGCCCTATTTCTCGTGCTGACATACATCCGCCCATCGTGACGCTGCTTCCCTTTGGTATAAGCTCAAGCGCGAGCTTCTTCGCGCTCTCCTTATCCGACGCGTAATATCCGCTCATATTGCGGGAATTCAATCCCTTGATCGTGATTTTTGCAAGAAGCTCGTTTCTTTTGTACAAATTCTTATCCATTGTTATACTCCTCTTCAAGTATCGCGTAAGCGTAGGAATCTCCCCATACTCCGCCCTTGTATCTGTGATCCTTTATAAATTTACCCTCGCGTCTCATATCGAGTTTTTCCATGACTCTTTGCGAGCTTATATTGTCAACGTGGCAGTGCGCCGTGATCCGGTGAAATCCGAGATATTCAAATCCGAATTTCAGCATCTCTGCACCCGCTTCCGTCGCGTAGCCCTTGTTCTGATAGTCCTTGTGTATGAACCAGCCCGCGTCTCCCTCTCGCTTGTCTTCGGAAACGGAAATATTGCAGCCTCCTATGACCTTGCCGGAATACACTATCGCAAAATTATAATTGTCCGGCTGAACCGTGCCCATATTCCTGACACAGATATCAATGAATTTTTCCGTATATTCGATATCGAAATCCTCGTATTTTTCGTCTTTCAACGAAATACAGTATTCCTTTGCGTCGGGCACGTCCGTTTTTTCAAACGGGCGAAGGACGAGATTTTTTGTTTTGATATACCTGTAATTGAATATGCGCGCTATTGCGGTATTCAAGATCTTATGCGCCGCGTCAAACTCCTCAAACGTTATCTTTTTGGTTTTGTTCCAGGTGTTTTCCGCGGTGGCAGCGGCGCGCTCCGAAACCTTTTCGAACTCGGAGATCGGATGTCTTTTCGGGTGGTCCGATATTGCGCCGAGATCTCCCCAAGACAAGAGCTGTCCGCCTGTCATTTTATCGTACGGCGGGATCTTCAGCGTTGAATTGATATAAGGCGAATTCGGATGAACGGGACGGAAAGTGAAAATATCCCATTCAAAGCATTCCTTAACGCTCCACATGACAGCGGGTTCAACGACGTAATTCGGGCACCAGGAGCCGTTTATGAGCGTGTAACCGGCTTCTGTAAGCTCGGGCGTAGTCTGATAGAAATTCTCCCACGAGAAGACCTCCGTCGTTTTCGGAACAAGATAGTTGACGTCGCGGCAGAAGCCCTCCCACACTACGGGTGTTCTGCCGTTTTTCAGAACGAATTCCGAGAGCTTTGCGACGAATTTTGCAAGTATCCTCTCGGATGAAAGCCTTTCGTCCGAGTCAGTCGGTATTCCGCATTCAGACGCGTATTCCCTGCACTTTTCACAACCGAGCCATTGTTTTATATCCGCCTCGTCGCCGCCGATGTGTATCCTGTCGGAATACGGGAACATTTCGCAAAGCTCGTTTATTATCTTCTCAAACGCGTCAAACGTCTCCTTATGAAAGCCTATGATGCCGCCGTGACCGAACAGCTCGGGATACGCTTCAAGAAACGGCGTACAGTGTCCCGGCACGTCTATTTCCGGCATTATCTTTATTCCCCTTGCGTGAGCGTATTCGTTCAGCTCTTTTATCTCTTCGTATGAGTAATGCCTGTTTTCCGTCGGAAGCAGGGGAAAATCGCGGCACGGGAGCGTATAACTCTGCGTATCCGTAAAATGAAGGTGAAGATAAGAAAACTTGTAAAACCTGCAGAGGTCAACGTATCTCTTAAGATATTCGAACGGATGCCATATACGCGCGAGGTCTATCATTACGCCTCTGTATCCGCAGTCGGGCTGATCCTCGATCTCGACCTGCGGCACACTTCCGTCGTTGCAGACGGAGAGCTGCAGAAGCGTTGCAAAAGCGTTGTTCATACCGGTCAGATCCGACGCTGCGAGAGTGATTTTATCGTCGCCGCAGCTTATATGATACGCGCCGTTTTTTATATTGTCGGCATATACCGAACAAACGCGCGTTTCTCCGTCCTTTATGCCGAGCTTTTCTTTATATTCCTCATAAGCGGAAACCGCGGCGCCGAATCTGTCGTCATATTCGACTTTTCCCGGGTTCAGCGCTTTATCTTTTACGCTTATCCTTTTCGGCGTCGGGATGATATATGTGTTCATAACGTCTCCTTTACGTATTTACTGGATTTATTTTACCATTATTATTTGATTTTGTCAATACGGAGCCTGCGTTTTTTCTAATATCATATTTTACCAGTTTTTTATAATAAAGTTTATAATTCTTCTACTTTTATTCCCTTACTTTTTTTGCCCCGGTTTGCTACAATGAAGAAAAAGGTCGCATAAAAGGAGAATTTGTGTTATTATGAAAGCTACGGGGATCATAAGAAAAGTGGATGAGGTGGGACGCGTGGTCGTTCCTATCGAGCTGCGCTCCCTTATGGGTATAGAAAACGGCGATTACGTTGAGATTTTTACCGAGAACGATCAGGTGATATTGAAGAAATATCAGCCCTCCTGCGTATTCTGCGGCGAATTGAACAACATTACGCAGTTCAGAGGCAAAATGGTATGTCCGGAATGTATCGCCGCTCTGTCAAAGCTTAAGAAATAAGCGGCAAAAATCATGGCAAAGCTGTATTTCAAATACGGCGCGATGGGATCGTCAAAGACGGCGCAGGCGCTTATAACAAGATTCAATTATATTGAAATGGGTATGCGCGTCTGGCTGATAAAACCCTCGCGCGACACAAGAGACGGAGACAACGTTGTAAAATCAAGGATAGGCTTATCCGCACAGGCTTACGTCATACGCCCGGAAGACGATATCCTGAAGATCTATAACGAGGATTTCAAGGGCAGGATCGACGTTATTATAGCCGACGAAGCACAGTTCTTCTCTCCCGGACAGATTGATGAAATGCACGAGATAGCGGCGTGGGAGGATATACCCGTGCTTTGCTTCGGTCTTCGTACGGATTTTATGATGCACGTATTTCCCGGGTCGCTCCGTCTGTTTGAGCTTGCGGAGTCAATAACGGAGATAAAAACGATATGCAAATGCGGCAGTAAAGCGACCGTAAACGTAAGATTCACACCCGACGGACGCGTCGCCACGGAAGGCGAGCAGGTCGTATTGGGCGGAAATGAAACTTATAGAGCGATGTGTTACAAATGTATGCAGAAGCTTATAAGAGAGCAAAGAGAAAAATAAAGCGAATAAGCGCGTCATTTGACTGAAATGACGCGCTTATCCGTTTTTTATTTTATTTGTAATTTTGGAACACGTAGCTTAGTCTTCCGACCGGCGCGCAGTCGCCTTCGCTGTACATCTGCTCCATCGTCGTGATCTTCGTGTCGCTGTCAACTATCTTGAACGCGAATCTGATCTGCGAGTAATCCGTGATTCCGAGAGCCTCAAGCGGGACCTTTATCATCATCTTGTTGTCTTTTACTCTGTATTCTATATCCGCACCGTCTTCAAAATCAAATTCCTTACCGTTTGATTTTGCTTTTCCGAGCGTTGACGTCTTTTCGTCCTTTACGGTGTTGTTTATGATGTAATCAAAACCGTAAAATCCCGTTTCCGCGCTCATATCCGTGTTTATGAATATCTGCATCCACGAGGTATCTGCGGCGTATGCGGAAATGGCGTTAGGCTCGTCGCCGACCGTTTCGGGAACGTCGACGTAGAAATACAGATACTGTCTGTCGTGCGTTATCTTTGCGCTTCTGATATCGTTGTTTCCGCTGTCGTCCTTGACAGTCTTGCTTCCGAACTGTCTGCCGCTTCGGTCGGCGCAGTCGCCCGTCGGATCGGAATACGTTACGAGTATATCGTCCCACTGCTCAAAACCGCCGTCAAGGTCTATTATCTTCCTCGTATCCTGGACAAGCGCAGGGGCGGTACCCTTGTATTTTCTCACGTTATCTATCAGCTGCATATAGTAGTTGTCGAAATATCCGCCGCGCATCGGCTCTATGTCTCTTGAAAACTCCATTGAAGCCGTGTCAACGAATACGACCTGACCGGGACGGCTGAGCTGTTTCGGATCCTGTCTCTGTGCGACCCATTCGTTCCAGCCCGTAACGAGAACGTACGGAACGTCCGCCTTGATGGCTCTGTCCCACTGCTCCTGGAAGTTGTAGCCGTAAAGCACCGCTCCCTCGGAATCGTCGTTCTTCTTATTGTGGAAGCTTCTGCCGCGGTTCGTCCTGTCGCCGTAATATGCGGAATCCGAGAAGCAGACCGTGCCGCTGTGCTGCGCTACCGATACGTTTATTGCTTCCTTTTCATTGTTTTTGTTCTTGAAGGTCCTCTGAGGTCTCGTGAAATCCATCCACGGCCAGCCGTTTCTCTTCTGCGCCTCATTCGGCCACTGCGCTTCTCTGTATGTAAAGAAGTTATATATGCCGGCGGACAGATTCTTACAGTCGTCCTCATACGCGATTATAAGAGGCTTGCCGTCAAGGTAGAACCACGCGTCGGGATAAGAGCCCTTTTTGTATATGCCGTTATAAATATCGCGTACGGTCGAGGCGCTCGACGAATGCGTGTAGAACACTACCTTCGGCGGATTAAAGCCCTCGTCGTACATATTCTGTATTATCTTCATAACAGCTCCCGCATTGCTCAGATACGGGACGGCGTTTGTCACGTCAAAGTAAAGAAAATCTATCTCGGCGAGAGTCAGCTCCTCAATATGCTTTCTCATGACCCATTTATCGGATGAATAGTAATATCCGTAAAGAGGTTCTCCCCAGAAATGCATGGCGCCGACGGGACCCCAGCCCTTGTAGGAGGATTTTTTGGCGTCTTCGCCGCCCTCCTCCATGATCTTCGTCATATCGAGCGCGCCCCAGTCTCCGTGTTCACCCATCCAGAGAAAGTAGAAAATACCGACGTGCTTTTCGGTGTTGTACGGGTTGCCCGTGAGCGTTACCTCGCGTCCGAGATCGTCGACCGCGTAGGTTATGCCGTTTTTCATATTCTTCGTATTCGGGTACGAAACGCCGTCTGCCACGATATGATCGCCGTCGACCGTGTAAGCGGGCGTTCCCGCGTAATTATCCTTTTCGGCGGGATATGCGGGTTCTGTTTCCGCTTCCGTTTCCGTCTCCGTTATTTGTTCCGTTGTCTCCCCGGCTCCCGTCGTCTGCCCGGGTTCCGTCTGAGTTCCGCCGTCTGTAGTCACTTCGGGGGAGGCGGGCGCGCAGGCGAACAGAGCCGACAGTATAATCATAGCCGATAATATCAAAACAAGTATTTTTTTCATTAGTCACCTCATAAAGTTTTGTATTATTCAAACAGCGGAGCTGATGCTCCGCTGTTGAAACCGTTATTTATCGATTCAGTGGCAGATGCACTCCTCGGTATCCTTATCGAATATGTGCATTCTCGCGATATCCATAGCGACCTTTACGGTGTCGCCCGCTCTCGCGGTGGAACGGGAGGAAACGCGGCCCGTAAGCTTAACGTCCTCCGCACCGACTGCGGACAGATACAGATATATCTCGGCGCCCATAAGCTCGGTAACCTCGACGTACGCGTCTATGCAGGTATCCGGGAACTGCGATATGTACATAGGCTCGTCATGGATGCACTCGGGACGGATGCCCGCGATGACGTCCTTGCCGATATATTCGCGCAGGGCGGGATTGGTTGATTTTTCTTTCGGCAGCTTGAGCTCGTTCTCGCCGAATACGACGTAGAGATCTTCGCCCTTTTCCTTTATGGAGCAGTCGATGAAGTTCATCTGCGGAGTTCCGATGAAGCCCGCGACGAATATCTTGTTCGGCTGGTCGTAGAGGTTCTGAGGTGTATCGACCTGCTGGATCTTACCGTCCTTCATAACGACGATACGGGAAGCCATCGTCATAGCCTCTACCTGGTCGTGCGTAACGTATACGAACGTAGTACCGAGTCTCTTATGAAGCAGCGTAAGCTCGGTTCTCATCGTTGCACGGAGCTTTGCGTCAAGGTTTGACAAAGGCTCGTCAAGCAAGAAGACTTTAGGATTACGTACTATGGCACGTCCCAGCGCAACACGCTGTTTCTGACCGCCGGACAAAGCCTTCGGACGTCTCTCAAGTAAGTGGTTTATATCGAGTATGCGCGCCGCTTCTTCAACTCTGCGCTTGATCTCCTCCTTCGGAGTCTTGCGGAGCTTAAGTCCGAACGCCATGTTCTCAAACACCGTCATATGCGGATAAAGAGCGTAGTTCTGGAACACCATCGCTATATCTCTGTCCTTAGGCGCAACGTCATTGACGAGCTTATCGCCTATGAACAGCTCACCCTCAGTGATTTCCTCAAGACCGGCGATCATACGGAGCGTTGTCGATTTACCGCAGCCGGAAGGTCCGACGAAAACTATAAATTCCTTGTCCTTGATCTCAAGGCAAAAGTCCGAAACGGCAACGACGCCGCCGGGGTACTTCTTGTAAATGTGCTTTAAAGATAAGCTTGCCATAATATCCTCCTGAATATTTATCAACGCTTTATATTATAACAGAAAAGTTTGAATTTTTAAAGAGTTTTATTCTCCAAAATTTCAGTATAGTATTTGTGCATATTGCACAATAATTATAAAATCGGGGCGTTTTCCGGTAATTTTTTTGTCTCCGGTTTTTTTAATATATTAAAACTTCATGGTAAGTCCTATGCGTTTTTTCGCCGTGTCAACGGATAAAACCCTGACCTTTACCACGTCGCCTACGGACAGGACCTCGGACGGATGCTTTATATATTTGTTCGATATCTGCGATACGTGGATAAGACCGTCCTGATGTACGCCTATATCGACGAAAGCGCCGAAATCTATTACGTTTCTCACTATGCCGGTAAGCTCCATGCCCTCCTTCAGGTCGTTCATGTCAAGTATGTCGTCGCGGAGCACGGGCGGCGTGAAATCGTCGCGCAGGTCGCGTCCCGGCTTAACGAGCTCTTTGACTATGTCGGCAAGCGTCGGAGCGCCGACGCCCAGCTGTTCGCACAGCTTTTTGCTTCCCTCCTCCTTAACGAGTTCGGGAAGGTCGGCGACCTGACCCTTTGACACGTCCTCAGCCGTCAGACCGAAATGGTCGAGCAGGGCTTTTGCGGCGGGATACGATTCGGGATGAACGCCGGTGTTGTCAAGAACGTTGTCGCCGTGAGGCACGCGCAGGAAGCCGGCGCACTGCTCGTACGCCTTTGCGCCTATCCTCGGCACCTTCAACAACTCGTCCCTCGTTCTGAATTCGCCGTTTTCCTCACGGTATCTGACTATGTTTTTAGCCGACGCGGCGTTGATGCCGGATATATACGACAGAAGCGAATGTGAAGCGGTGTTGACGTCAACGCCTACGGAGTTGACGCAGTCTTCGACGACTCCGGTCAGAGCCTCGTCGAGCCTCGCGGGCTTCATATCGTGCTGATACTGTCCGACGCCGATAGATTTCGGATCTATCTTCACAAGCTCCGCAAGCGGGTCCTGCAGACGTCTTGCTATGGAAACGGCGCTTCTCTGCGTCACGTCGAAATCCGGGAATTCGTCCGCGCCGAGCTTGGACGCGGAATAAACGCTCGCTCCCGCCTCGCTGACCATCGTGTATTTGCAGCCGTTCGTCACGTTTTTCAAAAGGTCCGCAATGAATATCTCGCTTTCCTTAGACGCGGTGCCGTTGCCTATCGCCACAACGTTTATATCCCATTTTCTTATAAGACGCAGAACGACGTTTTTCGCTTCCTCTATCTTGTATTCCTGCTTCATCGTCGGGTAGATG
>CACZOH010000131.1 GCA_902782785.1 uncultured Ruminococcus sp.
AAGACGCTCATATCAATGTTTTTCGCGACCTTCACGATGATAATCACGGACTACGGCGTGCCGGAGGCGCTTCATACGAGAGAATTCGGATATACGCTCTCGATACTGATGCTCCGCAGCGTTGAAAATTCGGAATACGGCGGCGCGGGAGTCATAGGCGTAATGCTTCTCATACCCGCGGCTGCGGCGTTTGCGGTGGATATGCTCGTGCCGGAGCTCTCTCAGTCGGGCTTCGTCTCCGAACCCGTGGAGCAGAGCAGGAGCAAAGCGGCAAAGATAATATCGTACGTTTTCTGCTCTGGCCTCTCGGTCTGTATCATACTGCCCGTTTCGGCGTTTATAATACAGGTGTTTTCAAGATCGTACCCGACGGATATGTCTTTTTCTCTGTCGCATATCGCCGATACCTTCAGAAGCGGAGCGGACGGCTTTTTGCTCAATTCGCTTTTGTACTCGTTTTTCGCCGCCTTGGCCGGCACGCTTCTGGCTTTCGTCTGCGCGTACATGACGACGAGAGCGAAAAGCGGTATTTCAAAGGGTCTGCACCTTATGTCGATAACGTCGGTCGCCATACCCGGTCTCGTGCTCGGTCTTTCATACGTCATATTCTTCAAGGGCTCGTTCATATACGGCACGGTATTCATTATAGGACTTGCAAACGCCGTCCACTTTTTCGCCTCGCCGTATCTGATGATGTATAACACGCTCGGCAAGGTCAATCAGGACCTTGAGGACGTCGGCAAAACGCTCGGGATAAAGCGGATACGCGTAATAACGGACGTGCTTGTGCCGAAAGTGCGTTTCACGCTGTATGAAATGGCTGTATATTTTTTCGTAAACTCGATGATGACGATATCCGCGGTATCTCTTCTTGCGCCGCCGGCGCCTTTGCCGCTGTCGCTTATGATCTCCCGCGCGGAAAGTCAGATAGACATAGGAAAAGCCGCGACCGTGTCGCTTCTGATCCTTCTTATCAACTTTGCCGTCAAGCTTGTTGTTACGGTGATAAATAAAAAGAGAGAAAACAATAAATAAAAAAAGGGCTTCACGCCCTTTTTTATTAAACCTTATCTATCCCGAGCGCCCTGCCCTCGTACATACGGTCGTTCCATCTGAAGTTTTTCCAGGTGTTGAAATGGTAACGGTGCATCTCCTCCGTTATAAGGAGCATTTTTCCGACGGAGCGGCGGTTTGGTGTGAACTCATAGAACCGGTTGTTGACGTATAAGGAAAACTTTGCGGTGCTTGTCATAATGACGAGCGAGTAAACGACGGAATACGAAAGATCGAAGCTCCAGTCCTCGCCGTGTCTTGTGCCTCTGAAATGTATCCCCTTGTGGTCAAACGTTATCTTTCCGTTTCCGCACGGGACGGAGGTGTATTTTTTAGGCACGTATTTATACGGCGGCAGGTATCCGAGCGTCACATCCTCTGTAAACGAATAATCCGGGTCTTTTCTTATCTCGTCTATTACGTTCACGCGTTCCTCCTCCACCCATTTCGAAGGCGAGGACGGAAGAACGCACGTTTTGTCAAACGGTTCAAACTCGTAATAATCGTTCACGACCGCGCCGTTCCCGCATTTTTCGCACCGTATCTCGCTTCCGTGCGCGCGCATGGACAGATCCTCGCCGCAGCGCGGACAGCGGTAGCAGATCTCGTCAAGATGCTCGGCTGATCTGCCGTGCATTTCCCATTTTATATGATTTTTCTGTCCCCATTCGTAATCGTCGTGTCGAAACGTCTCGTTCAGCTTATCCTCTATCTCCTCCGCCGTCATCCCGTCTAACTGTTCCGGGGTGAAGAGCAGGGAAAGCTCCGCCTCCGTGCGCCCCTTGCGTTCCTCAAGATAATGCTTTGTGCTTGTCAGATACTGACCGCGCATTTTAAGAAAATAAACGGGTATCTTATAGTGCTTGAAAAAATGACCGGAACCGGGGACTACCGGCTGATTCACGCCGTAGATCGAGCTCATCCCCTCGGGCGACATCGTCACTATGCCGCCCTGTTTTATTATCGAGTTTATGGCTTTTATGCCGAGACGGTCCTGCGTGAACACCTTTTTCGGCAGGATCTGATTGAGCCTGAAAACGGTGTGCAGATGAGCCCTGAAAAACTCCGAATACCCGGCGACCATATTGTATCTTTCGGGATACGCCGCCTTCATCGTATATAAATGGTCGAGGCGCGAAAGGTGGTTCCATATGAGAAAGCACGCGCCGTCTCTTTTGCTTATATCGACGTTTTTCGTTATATGCGGGTTGTATTTAGGCAACAGGACTGAAGAGCCTATAGCGTTATAAAGAAAGGTAACGCATCTGCCGGGCGTTCTGAATTTTCTTTTTTCCAGTTTGTCCTGAAGCGTCGGTCCGGTTTTGCTTTTCGCCATATATCTTTCCCCGTTCTTTAAGTATGAAATCATCATACCATATAAACGCATATCTGTCAATACTTTACGGAATTTTAGACCTCAAAACGCAAAAAAGAGACAAAAAAACAAAGCGTTTTGCAAATTTACGTAAAAATATGCTTTCAGTATTGACAAAACGGCGGCAACATGATAATATAGCAGGTGTCATGACGGGACGGGCATATTCGCGGCAGAATACGGACCGGGTTTTCCCGCGCGGATTTACAAGGTATTTAAAATTCGGGAGCAGAGTAATGGAAGAAAACAATAAAGACGAAAAGTATAACAGAAGAGCGACGGATAAAGAGAAAAACAAAAAGGGTCTGTCCCTGCGCGCTTTGAACTATATGATGTCCGGCGTGTCGTTTGTCATATCCGTTCTTATGCTCGTTTCCGTGTATTTTACGTCAAAGGGATATTCGGAGCTCAAAAACAGCACGGAGAACTACATAGTATGGGAGCAGAGCGCGGAGGAACTTATAGAGGCCTCGAACTATCTGACGGAGCAGGTGCGTTCCTTTACCGTGACGGGCGAGCGGGAGTATATGGACAACTACTTCAGGGAAGCGAACGAGACGCGCCGCCGCGACAAGGCGCTTGAGGTTATGAGGAAAAACCTGAAGGACAGCCCGGCGTTCGTACATTTACAGAACGCCATGACAAAATCAGTCGACCTTATGGAGCGCGAGTATTATGCGATGCGTCTCACCGTCTCCGCCTTCGGACTTGATATAAACGGTATGCCGGATGAGATAAAAAACGTAACGCTTGACGAAAAAGACGCGGCGCTGTCAAAGAGCGAACAGGAAAAGCTTGCCTGCGTGACGGTTTTCGACGACGTGTATAAAGAGTATAAGGAAACGATCATGAGCGAAACGGAGAAATGCGTCGGCGAACTTGCGCTTACGACGCGCCGGAATATGGAGGATTCGTTCAACGGCTTCACCACGCTTATGACGGTGCAGAGGATACTCATAGTATTGCTCGTAATAACCGTCATAACGGTCATACTGCTGACGTCCGTACAGGTCATAAAGCCGCTCGTAAAAGCCGTGCCGGACATAAAGGAGGAAAAACCGCTTTCGACAAAAGGCGCATACGAATACAGGTTCCTTGCAAAAACGTACAACAATATGTATAAGGTGAACAAGCAGCAGAAATCAAGGCTGAAATACGAGGCTACGCACGACGCACTCACCGGGACGCTTAACAGAAACGGTTACGAGACGGCGTGCAAATCCCCTGACCTTGAAAATTACGCGCTTATCATGGTGGACCTTGACAATTTCAAGCAGATAAACGATACGTACGGTCATCCCACGGGCGATTCCATGCTTGTAAAAGTAGCGGACGAGATAAGAAAGAATTTCCGCTCATCCGACTATATCTGCCGCGTAGGCGGCGACGAGTTCGTACTTATAATCAATAAGTTCAACGATACGCCGGAGAACAGAGAGGCCATATGCGATAAGCTGGAGAGGATAAACAACGCCATAAAGTCGGATGACGGCGGGATGCCCAGAACGTCGGTAAGCGCCGGAGCGGCTTTCGGAGAGAACTGCGAGGATTGCGTTGAGACCGCCAAAAAAGCCGACAGCGCGCTTTACGAGGTAAAGCAGGGTAAAAAAGGCGGGCTTGCGTTCTACCGTGAAAAAGAGAAAAAAGAACAGGCGTAAACCCGATAAACCGGAAATATGAAAGCATAACAAAAGGGGCTGTCGCGTTAAGCTTCAGCCCCTTTAACGTCCCGTAAGGGACAATTCATGTCCGATAGGACAACTCATGCCGACAGGCAATTCATGTGTCGAAA
>CACZOH010000132.1 GCA_902782785.1 uncultured Ruminococcus sp.
GCAAATTTAGCTGGGCGAAGCCCAATTTAGCTCGCCGCAAGGCGAATTTAGCTGCGGTGTACTTCCTTACGAAGTACACCGCAACGGACAGTTTTCTATACAGTTAAGGAATAATATATATTTTTCTTTTATTACCCTCGTTTGCTCTTCTTATATCGTCCATTGACACCTTAAACCGTTTTGCGACGTCCCACGTTGTTTCACCGGGATCCGGCCTGTACAGCAATAGCGACGCTTTTTCCTTCTCCGTCGGTTTATCGCTTATCGTCAGCGTCGCCACGGTCCTTTCCGTTTCATATTCCGTGCCGTAGATCATTACGTATATTTCCGTATCTATATATATTTTCCCGTTATCCGTGCGAGTCGTCGGCATTGAAGATTTTACGGTCACGCAGTTTTCGTCGGCTTCGTTCAACGGATGAGGTACGTTTACGCGGAACGGAACCGAAACCGTCTGCCCCTCGTAATCAACTCCGTTTTTCTTTATCATATACACGTCGAGGCTTCCGTCTATCACGACGCCGCCGTTTTCCAAAGTCATGCCGTATTTGTCGCAGCCGGACGTCGACGCCGTTATTTCTCCCCCGTCTTCGTTTTCCGCCGTTCCGCTTACCGTATAATGAGCCGTAAAAACGGGCAGAGCGCGGCGAAGCGTTATATCGGAGTACGTCTCTTTGCACTCATATTCGGTCGAATACATATCACAGATATACACGCCGTTTTCCGCCGTCTCGTATAAAACCTCGATGTCATACGTAAGATCCGTTTCTATCACGCGCATTTCTCCCGCGGTATCTGTAGTAAGCTCATATCCGACGTCGGAGCAGCATACGTTCGCCCTGCATACGGATCCGGGAGATATGCCGTCCGCCGCAAGCTCATGGCTGACGTCCGCAGTGTGTCTGAACGAATAAAGCCCGCCGTCCGCAGAACGGCAGATAAACATAAGCTCAATGCAGAACGAGACCTCCGCTTTTCCGTCGGACGGCGTGACAGTCGGCATTCCCGGTACGGCGTACGAGCATATGACTGATGCGGGCTCCGGCATACCGTCGGGGATATGAACGTCAAGCGACAGCGGTATACTGTCGTCCCTTGCTTCCTCCACAGAGTACGTAACGCCCGTTTTTTCATCGTACTGCAAACCGTTATCCTGAACGCCCTCTATATACGGAGCGATCTCCTCGCGGCGAAACACGGAAAAGCTGATCTGCGTCCTGCTTTTTACGGAAAACTTCCTCGGATTCGACAGTCTGATCTGCGTGTCCGTTGACAGTATCTCCGCATACGAGAAATCGCCGCCCCCGTCTTTCAACTGGTATTTTGCCGTAAACGGCGACTTGTAGCATACGAAATGAAGCTCGCCGTCGTCGCCGGAATAAAGCACGCAGTACGACGCCTCGCCGTCAGCGGAAACGCTCTGATCATCTGTATAGCATCCGTTTTTCTTTGCGGTGCTGTAAACGTGCACTATTCTTTTTACGTCGGGCTTGTCGTTCGGCAGTATGAATTCTCCGCCTGCGTCCGCCGTTACGACGGTTTTTATTATCCTTTTCCGGTTTATAAAGCTGCTGTTCAATTTAATACACCTCCGATATTATTCTGTTTATTTATATTCGTCTTATGTGCGCGTTATTCATAACCGAGCTTTCTCATATGCGCTCTTAGTTTATCTATAGCGGATTTTTCTATGCGCGAGACGTAGGAGCGGGAGATACCGAGCCTGTTTGCAGTTTCCCTCTGCGTCAAAGGCTTGCCGCCGTCTATACCGTAGCGCAGTATCATTATCTTTCTTTCGCGCGCGGTCAGCCCGTTCATCACGTAGTCCACGGCTTTTTTCGTTTTGAATTTCAGCTCAAGCACGTCGACTATATCCTCATCCGTAGAAATTATATCGCCGTACGTGAGCGGATTTCCGTCCTTGTCCGTGTCTATCGTATCGTTAACCGACACCTCGTTCTGAAACTTCTTCTGAGAGCGGAACTGCATAAGTATTTCGTTTTGCAGGCATCTGCAGGCGTATGTCGCAAATCTCGTACCGTTGTCTATATCGAACGTATCGACAGCCTTGATGAGCCCTACAGTGCCGGTCGAGATAAGCTCATCCTGATTTGCGCCGGAATAATATTTCTTTACGATATGCGCGACAAGACGCAGATTGTGTTTGATCAGCTTTTGCCGCGCCTCCCTGTCTCCGTTTTTCATCGCCCGGAAACACGCCTCCTCTTCTTCCGCGGACAGAGGCGGCGGAAACGCGTCCGTTTCCGAGATCTTCAGAAACATATATAAAAAACCGTATATGACGGCAAAGCCCTCGATCACGTTATCACCTTCTTTTTCATTTTGATAATTTATTTACATTCTGTTTATTGAGAAATATATACGCGTGGTGTATTATAATAGACAGAATAAAACGGGAGTAAGGTTTTGAAATTCGCGGTAATTGATATAGGCTCAAACACGGCGAAAGCCGATTTATATAAATATAAAAACGACAGGCTTGAGTTGACGAAAAAAACAGCGGTGCGGGATTTGATAGCCGACCATAAGGACAGCGGCGCGCTCGATCCGGAAGGGATCGGCATACTGATCAATATTATGAAGGATTTTGTGTCTTTATGCAAGAAAAACCGCGTCACGAGGATATTTCCGTACGCCACGCAAAGCCTGCGCGGAATAAACAACGCAAACGAAGTGCTTGATACGATAAAGGCGGAAACGGGACTTGACGTTCAGATAATAACGGGTGAGAAGGAAGCGGAGCTTTGCTTCAGATCTTTTGTTGATATGTACGGCAAAAAAAACGGAGCGCTGTCCGATATGGGCGGCGGCTCTACCGAGATAACCGTTTTTTCTGACGGTTCGGCCAATAGCTCCGTCAGCATCCCGTTCGGAAGCAGATCGCTCGTTCACGAGCTCGGCATCGATATCCTGCCGGATGAAAAGCAGGAAAAGATCATACGCGATACGGTTTGTGAGCGCGTCTCAGCGTGCGGTTTATCCGTCGCGCCCGGCTTGCTTTACGCCTGCGGCGGTACGTCCTCCGGAATGTTCAGACTGTTCTGCGATCACACGGGAAAGGATGAAAGCACGGCGACGTCTGACGAGCTATACGAGTTTTACCTATACTGCAAAGCAGATACAAAAAAAGCCGGACTGACCGCAAAAAGGCTTACGGCGGAAAGATACGATACAGTTTATACCGGTATGCTTGCGCATATCTTTCTGTGCCGGGCGCTCGGCTGCGGAGGGATCACGCGCTGTAAAAGCACCTGCCGCCGCGGTTACGCCGAAAGCCTTATCGATAATGGTATTATAAAATGAAAAAAACGATCTGTGTTTTACTTATATGTATGACTTTGCTTCTCTGCTCCTGTCAGGGCAGCTTTTACGACGGCGTCTGCCGCATCCTCGGGATAGACAATACGGATTATTCAAAGGAAGCGGCTGTATCCGCAATAGCCGTTGACGACGAGGTCGCAGTATCTCTTGCAAACACGGCGAGCATCGTCTGCTACGGAGACAGTATAATAACGTTTGACAGCTTTTCCGACAAAGCGTCCGATTACGTGGATATAACGCTCAACTATCTTTCCGGTACGTTTTATTCACGGTATTCCGCGGATAAGGAAATGTTTGATAAATTCAGTGCTGAATATCCGGAACTCAACGTTAACGCGCTCATACCGCTTGCGGATTACGAGAATACGGTATATACGTATTTCGGCGGCAACAGAAAAGCGACGGTCAGATCGACCGCGATGTATTCATACCTTGACAAAATAAACGCGTTCGTACTTGTCGGTCAGGCGCCCGACTGTGACGTGGAGTACATTATACACGACGTTACGGAAACGGAAAATACTTACAGACTTACCGTATCGTTTATCAAAAACAACGTTTCCGTCGGGTCTTACGATTTCATTTTCAGAAAAAGAGACGGCGGCGACCCTTATATATGGAGGCTGTCCGTTTCAACAAAGGTCTACGCAGTCTGACGTATCATAAAATATTCTCCGGTTTGATCATTATCATATCGCACACCTGTTTTATCTCATAGATCAGCGCGGTTTTCGCTTTGGCGTATGCTTCTTCTCCGCCGCGCGCATTTGCCGAGCAAAGCTCATAAACTGCTTTGTCAAGCGCGTCTATTTCAGCCTTATCAAAGAACAGCAAAACGGCAGTCTTGCCGTTTTTCCATTTTTCGGCTATTATAACCGTTTCTTCGGACGGCGGCTTTTCGGGCAGACTTTCGCACATATCAAGGAGCGTCTTAAAAAAGCCCGACAGCCACCCTGTCGATGAAAAAACGAATATCAGCACCGCGGAAAAGATCACCGCGGATATGACGGATGCCCTCATTATTTCTGCCCTCCTTCCTTTTGTTTTTTAACTATATTTATCTCGGACGCGTCGTTGCACGTCATAATATATACGTCATGCGCTTCGGTTTTGTTCTCTTTGAGTTTTTTTAAAAGCCACGTTGTGTTTTTACCGAGCTTTTTAAGATTCTCCGCGTTAACCTCGCCGTCCGATATGACGAGCCGCGCCATACCGCGCTCTTTTTCTCCCACGTTCATATCGCTTCTTGTCGGCGCGCTTTCCGACGATTTCAAAAGGACGGATATGCTTCCGTTTTCCTCCATTACGGCGTAATAAACGTCCGACGGGTCGCCGACGCCCTTTGCGCGCAGCTCAGACATAAGCTCCTCAAACGTCACACGAACGCGAAGAAGCTCTTTGACGTTGACCTTTCCTTTATCTATCAGTATGCTCGGCTTGCCGACGAAAAGACGCTTTAAAAACGGGCTTTTAGTCATTACGAACGACGCGATGACCTCAAGGCATACGACGACGCAGACGGGAACGATACCGTACGCGACGGGTACGTTCTGCATAACGATAGGCTGAGACGCTATCTGAGACAGAATAAGCGTCGTCACAAGCTCGGACGGCTGAAGCTCCCCGATCTGCCTCTTACCCATGAGCCTCATCACGAGAAGCAGTATTATATATACGATTATAGTGCGAAACAGAATAACAGTCATAAAAACACCCGCTTTGATTATACTCAAAACGGGTGTTTTTATTCATTTAATATGCTTTTGTTTCAATCGAGCGATTCTAAGATCTTACAGGTGAGACGGTACACGCGCCCGACTGACGCTATGCCGAGTCTCTCGTTCACGGAATGGATATCATGAAGCTCCGGACCGTATGAAATGCAGTCAAGATCGCGTATCTTTGAGGCGAAGAGTCCGCATTCAAGTCCGCCGTGCGTAGCGGTTATCTTTGCTTCTCCGCCGTATACGGCGCGGTACGCTTCAAGCGCCGCGTCGCGCAGCGGCGACACTTTTCTGTATTCCCATTCCGGATATTCTCCGCGCGTGGAGACGCTGCCGCCGAAAAGCTCCGTCACTATCCTTACCCTGTCAAGCAGTTCTTTTTTCTGCGTCGCAACGGACGAACGGACGGCAAAGCTGTATTTTATACGGTCAGCCTCAAGCAGAAGCACGCCGAGGTTGAGAGACGTCTGAACGAGTCCCTTTATGTCCATACTCATATTCTGTATGCCGTACGGCAGGATGCGGAGCAGGCGGCAGATATTTATCGTATCCGGAAGGATCACGGTATCGCCGCGCTCGTCCGACTTTTCACAGACAAGTTTTACGCCCGGATCCGACGTTGAAAGCTCTTTTTTGAAGATACTGTCAAAATCAAAAACAAGCTTTTCAAGTCTGTCCGCGTCTATTTGCGAGACAGCGACGCAGGCGACGGTTTTGCCCGGTATGACGTTATCGTATTCTCCGCCCTTCAGGCTTATCAGCCGCACCGGCATTTCCTTTGTGAGTTCGTATAAAAATCTGCCCATCAGCTTGTTGGAGCTGCCGCGTTCCTTGTCTATATCACAACCGGAATGACCGCCGGAAAGTCCAAAGATCGTGACGGCGTACGATACGAGCCCGTCGCCGTACGGTTCTCTTTTTACGGGGATCTCACAGTTTGCGCGAACTCCGCCGGAACAGCCCGCGGTAAAAACGCCCTCCTCTTCGGAGTCTATGTTGAGCATACGTCTGCCCTTGAGCCGGGAAGCGTCAAGTCCCGCCGCGCCGAACATCCCCGTTTCCTCATCCGTCGTGAAAACGGCTTCTATCGGCGGGTGTGTAAGCGTATCGTCGTCAAGTATCGCAAGCGCCATCGCGACCGCTATCGTGTCGTCTCCGCCGAGAGATGTGCCGTCGGCGCGAAGATAATCTCCGTCAAGAACAAGCTTTATCGGCTCCTTTGCCATATCGACCGGATCGTCCGGGTGCTTGGCGCACACCATATCGAGGTGTCCCTGAATTATCACGGGCTCCGAGTTTTCTTTGCCCGTCGAGCCTTTTTTATAAATGATCACGTTGTTGTAACCGTCCTGATAATACTCAAGACCGTGCTTTTTTGCAAAATCAACGCAGATATCGCTTATCGCTTTAGTATTGCCCGACCCGTGCGGTACGGACGACAAAAGCTCAAAATATTTGAATACCGATAAGGGTTTGCAGTTTTCCGTAAATTCCATGATTTTTATCCCCTTTTATAATATATGCTCCTCAAAATATTCGCGGACTGTTTCTTTTTCC
>CACZOH010000133.1 GCA_902782785.1 uncultured Ruminococcus sp.
GTTCAGGCTCCCTGCCAGCACACCTACGGCGATCCCACGTGGGAATGGTCGGAAGACTACTCCTCCGCAAAGGCGACCTTCGTCTGCACGAACTGCAATGACACCGTAACGCTTGATGCGACCGTGACCTCCGAAGAAGACACCGAAAACGGCAAGATAATCTACACCGCAAAGGTCACCTTCCAGGAAACGGAATACACCGACACCAAATCCAAGGACATTCCTCCGTGTGAACATACATACGGCGAACCCACCTGGGAATGGTCGGAAGACTACACTGCCGCAAAAGCGACGTTCACCTGCACCAAGTGCGGCGAAACAGTAACGCTTGATGCGACCGTTACGACCGAGGAAGACACCGAAAACGGCAAGATCATCCACACCGCGGAAGTCACGTTCGAGGGCACGACCTACACAGACATCGTAACAGAGGATATTCCTCCGTGCGAGCACGCCTACGGCGAACCCGTTTGGGAATGGGCTGATGATTACTCATCCGCTACAGCGACCTTCAAGTGCACCAAGTGCGGTGAAGAAGAAACGCTGACCGCGACAATCACCTCCGAGGAAGACAAGGAAAACAACCAGATCGTTTACACCGCGACGGTAACCTTCAACGGCACCGTATATACCGATACCGTAAACGTTGCTATCGTAACTCCGCCTCTCACAGGTGAGTCCTACGTCTGGTTCGCAGTTGCCGGCGCAGCGCTTATCGCAAGCGCGGCCTGCTCCGTGATCATAATTCGCCGTAAAAACCGCGTCTTATAATCGGATCGTCTGACATCTGAAATTTTGAAAAACAGGGTTGTTCCGAACGGCTGACGCCGATCGGAACAACCCTTTTCAATTCTCTTCACTGGAAGTGCATGATCAAGAATTCAGAATTGAAAATCAAAAAAAACAGCCTGACCGCCGCGATATCAAACGTATAAAGCACAAAAAGAAACAGTACCGTATAATAACGTCCGAAGTCAGATGCTTTCTCCGGTAAGCGCCGTTTCGCACTGACGCGGTACCCCTGATTCAGCATAAACGTCCCGTATAACGTCTTATGCCGTTTATTCCGGAGTGATCCTCTTCCCTGCCGTAAACGGAAATAAAATAACACGGCAGTCAATTACGGTTCCGCTTAAAAAAGATCCGCCCTGAAACGGACGGATCATAACGTTTGATTTTGATTTTTGATTCTGAATCCTTAATTGATATACAGATCCTTTGAAATAAACTCAGGCTCGCACGTGAGGTTTATGTGCAGCTTCTTTATGTAGTCCTCCTCGCTCGGGGTGAGCATTTTTGTTGAGTGCGCCTCGCAATGATTGAGCTCGGGGAGCTTCTGCAGAGCATAAGCGACGGACGGGTTCGTAGCCGCGCATATACTCAGCGCTATCAGCGCCTCGTGCAGATTGAGCTTGCTCGCCTTTGAGCCTATCGAACGCTTCATCGCGGTTATCGGCTCAAGCACTACGGGTGAGATCAGATGTATATCGTCCGCTATGCCCGACAGATATTTTATCGCGTTTATCATAGCCGCGGACGCTGCCGAGATCATCGGCGACGATTTGCCGGTAACGACGTGACCGTCGTTCAGCTTGATCGCAACACAGTGCAGACCGCCGTTCTTCTCCGATTTTTCAAGCGCATAGTGTACCACGTCTCTGTCGGTCTTGTTTGCGTTAAGCTCTTCCATAAGAGCCTCGCAGCGGTATACCACGCTTTTATCGCAAAGTCCGTTTTTGTAATCGCAGGCGGCTTTGAAATATCTTCTTATGACCTCCTGCTTCGACGCTTCACGGCAGACGTCGTCGTCGCAGATGCAGAAGCCCGCCATATTGACGCCCATATCCGTCGGAGATTTGTATATATCCTCGGTGTTTCCGGATATTCTTGAAAGTATCTTGCGTACTACGGGGAAAGCCTCTACGTCTCTGTTGTAGTTTACGGTCGTTATACCGTACGCTTCAAGGTGATACGGGTCTATCATATTGACGTCGGACAAGTCCGCCGTCGCCGCCTCGTAAGCTATGTTGATCGGATGCTTCAACGGCAGATTCCATATCGGGAACGTTTCGAATTTAGCGTAACCCGCGTTCACGCCGCGCTTTCTTTCATGGTATATCTGCGAAAGACAGGTCGCAAGCTTGCCGGAACCGGGTCCCGGAGCGGTCACTACGACGAGCGGGCGCGTTGTGGGAACAAAATCGTTTGCGCCGTAACCGTTGTCGCTTGTTATCGTATCTATATCGTTCGGGTAGCCTTTGATAACGCGGTGTATGAAAACGCGTTCGCCCCTCATTTCAAGCTTCTTTTTGAAGATCTCTGCGGACGGCTGACCGACGTACTGAGTTATGACGACCGCGGAAACGTAAATGTCAAGAGATCTCAGCCCGTCTATCAGACGCAGAACGTCCGTATCATACGTTATTCCGTAGTCGGCGCGTATCTTTTTACGCTCTATGTCGGCGGCGTTGATTATGACTATTATCTCAAGCTTGTCCTTAAGCTTTTTGAGAAGTCTTATCTTGGAATCGGGCGCAAATCCCGGCAGTACGCGCGACGCGTGATAATCGTCGAACAGCTTGCCGCCGAATTCAAGATACAGCTTGTTGTCAAACCTGTTGATACGCTCAAGTATACGCTGAGACTGCATATCAACATATTTTTCGTTATCAAATCCGATTTTCATATGAAACTCCCGTACGCTGAAATATACGCGTATATTATAATACATTTTTATTGATTTGTAAATAGGTAAAACCTAAAAAAATACATTTTTTTTACACAGAAAGGACAGTTAATCATGTTTAAAAAAGCCAGGTGGATATGGACGGCCGCGGGTCAGAGTCCCGATCTGTACGTAAATTTCATAAAAAAATTCAACTGCGAAAAAGGCGCGACGCTTAAGATAGCCGCCGACTCCGATTATACGGTATACGTAAACGGAAAGCTCGCCGCTTTCGGCCAGTACGCATGTTATCCCGAAAGAAAGGTTTTTGATACCGTGGATATAAGCGAATATACGGTCAAGGGCGAAAATCTGCTTGCCGTCACAGTCTGGTATTTCGGCGCGCCGTTCTTTACGTACAAGCCCGGAAACGCGGGTCTGATATTTGAAACAGAAGAAAACGGCAGCGTGACGGCGTACAGCGATACGGAAACGCTTTGCAGAAAAGCCGATGACTATATAAGCGGTATGCGTCACGCGATAAGCGGACAGCTCGGTTTTTCATATCACTACGATTTCGGCGGAAAGACCGGTTGGAACGTCTCGGGTGAAACCGACGGTTTTGAAAAAAGCGTTATAGCGGACGGCATTTCATATAATTTCATACCGCGCCCGGTAAAAAAGCTTGTTTTAAAGGACAGGATGAAGGCAAAAATGACTATGCAGGGCGTATTTGATTATCCCGTTGAGCGTGTAAACACGCAGACGGATATGCAGCACGCCGCGCTGTCCTTCCGCTTCCCTTCCGAGATAGGCAAAGGCAGTACGTCTTTTCCTTTTGAATTCTGTGCGAAAAATGACGAAAAAGTGTTCTTTACGATCGATCTCGGAAAAGAAACCTCGGGCTTTCTCGACTTTGATATAACCGTTCCGGAGGACGCCGATATGGAGGTCGGCTACGGCGAGCATCTTGTTGACGGACGCTGCAGAACGTCTATACGCGATTTTACCGCGGATTTCAAGCTCAAGGCGGGCAGAAACGAGTTTTTGAACACGTTCCGCCGCTTCGGATGCAGATATCTGCAGTTCTTCATCCATACGAACAGGGCGACGGTAAATTACGCGGGTTTAAGACCGACGGAATATCCCGTGAATATCAAAAAGCCGGAATTGAGCGGACTATTGAGAAACACGATATACGAGGTGTGCGAAAACACGCTCATTCAATGTATGCACGAGCATTACGAGGACTGTCCGTGGCGTGAACAGTCGCTTTATACGATGGATTCGCGCAATCAGATGCTTTGCGGTTATTACGCCTTCAAGGAGTACGCATTTCCGCGCGCGTGCCTTGACCTTATCTCTCAGGGCATGAGAGAAGACGGAATTTTGTCTCTCTGCTATCCCGCGGGCTCCGATTTCCCGATACCGTCGTTTTCGCTCATGTATTTCATACAGATGCGCGAATATATAGATCACAGCCGCGACAAGAGCCTCGCCAAGGAAGTTTACCCCGTGCTCACGCGCTTAATGAAAACGTTTACTGATAAGATCGGTGAAAACGGTTTGTGCGACAATTTCAAAAACAGCGACGTCGGAGCAATATGGAACTTCTACGAATGGTCTCCCACGATGGACGGCGGCGAAGGCAACGCGAAAACGAGCTATGAGGCGCCGCTCAACGCCGATCTTTCGCTGGCGCTCCAAAATCTCGCCGCGATATGCGCTTACATCGGAAAAGACGCGGACGGTATGAAATACGCGGAAACAGCGTTCAAGCTTAACAAAGCGATAAAAGACAAGTTTTATAATAACAAAACAAAGCTTTTCAACTCGTTTGACGACAGGCATTTTGACGATTACAGCGTTCTGACTAACGCTCTGTGTCTTCTCTGCGGCGCGGCGGACGACGTCGACAAATCCGTGATTTTACAGATACTTGAGAAAAACGGCGGGCAAATTGACGGAATAAACGTGATCCCGAACACGCTTTCAATGAATTCGTTCCGCTTTGACGCGCTTTTGAAGTACAACGCGAAAAAATACAGAGACGTTATACTGGATGAAATAGACCGCGACTATCTGTATATGCTCCGCAAGGACGCCACGGCGTTCTGGGAGACGATAAAGGGAGATTTTGATTTCGGTTACGCGGGAAGCCTCTGCCACGGCTGGAGCGCGCTGCCTATCTATTATTATGAGATCCTGAACGGATGAACAAATACTGACTATTAGGGTTTTTCAATGAAAAAATATCTTTGTATTCTCTTCTCTTTCATCTTTGTTTTTATTGCGTTTTCCGCGATTGCACCGGTTTTTTCGGCAAAAGAAGCGGAATGCCGCATCATCACCTCCGCCTGCAAAATAACGCTGAACGGCGGAAGGATCGACTCGTGTCTGTACGATAACAGAGAAGAAAGCTACGCCTTATATGACGGCGCAAAAATAAAAATAGAAGCGACGGAGCCCGTCGGCGGAATTTACATCAAATTTGACCGCACGCCGCCCGTATGGTCGCTTTCATACGAAAACAAGACGTATAAATGCGGAGAATACGGCTTTCTTCACGAATATCAGAGTATAAAAGCGGATAACGTAAAAACGCTTTCTCTGACGTTTGATAAAGAGGTGTCTTTTGCGGATATCTACGTTTTGTCGCGCGGGGACAAGCTGCCCGGTTTCGTACAGACGTGGCGGCCGGCTGAGGGACGGTGCGATATAATGCTGTTGTCGTGTCACTCGGACGACGATCAGCTGTTTTTCGCCGGCTCCATACCGGACGCGGTGAACAGGGGCGCGGAAATGCAGGTCTGCTATTTTACTCACCATTGGAAAACGCACTCCCGTCCGCACGAGCTTCTGAACGGACTTTGGGAATGCGGGCTTGACCGTTACCCCGTCGTCGGCAGATTTCCCGACATTACGCGAGTCGACAGTGAAAGCGAAATGCTTGAGATATTTGAGGAAAACGGATATACGTATGACGAAATGGTCTCGGATCAGGTAGAGCTTTTGAGGAAATACAAACCGCAGATAGTGCTCGTTCACGATATAAACGGCGAATACGGACACGGCGCGCACAGACTTGACAGTCACTCTCTGCGCGACGCCGCGGCGATTTCAGCCGACGCTTCAAAATACCCGGCGTCCGCAAAGGAATACGGCGTATGGGAAGTACCGAAGATATATATCCATCTTTACGGAGAAAACAAAATCGAAAACGAGATAGACGTGCCGCTTGAACGCTTTGGCGGCAGGACCGCTTATCAGGTATCGCAGGACGCTTTTCTCTGCCATAAATCGCAGTATGATACGATGTTTACGGAGTGGCTGCTCGGTACCCGTGAAAATCCCGTAACGGATTCACGAGATTTTCCGAGATATAGTCCGCGATATTTCGGACTGTGGAGAAGCACGGTAGGCGAAGATAAAATAAAAAAGGATTTTTATGAAAACATAATCCTTTTATCAGACCGTGATACGGAACATACCGCGGATGAGACGACGTTGTTTGAAGTCACGACCGAAGAAACGACGACCTCCCCGGTCACGGAAAAAGAAACGACGGCGGCGGAGACTGTCACGGAGACGGAAACGACCGCAGCGGAGACTGTCACGGAGACGGAAACGACCGCAGCGGAGACTGTCACGGAGACGGAAACGACCGCAAA
>CACZOH010000134.1 GCA_902782785.1 uncultured Ruminococcus sp.
ACGAGCGCGACCGCCGCATGACAATCATCACGACAACCTTTATCCCCTGCGGCGCAAAGGTACCGTTCATTGCAATGATCGCGGGTGCGATTTTCGGCGGTTCCCCTTGGATTTCGGTCTCTGCATATTTCATCGGCATGGCTGCAATCATCGTCTCCGGCATCATGCTGAAAAAGACGAAGCTGTTCGCGGGCGAGCCTGCACCGTTTGTCATGGAGCTGCCTGCATACCATATGCCGACACTCGGCAACGTGCTCCGTTCGATGTGGGAGCGCGGCTGGTCGTTCATCAAAAAAGCCGGCACTATCATACTGCTTTCAACTATCGTAGTCTGGTTTGCTTCGTACTTCGGTTGGGTCGACGGCTCGTTCCGTATGCTTGCCGAGGAGGAAATGGAATTCTCGATACTCGCGTATATCGGCAAAGCGTTTGCGTGGCTGTTCGCTCCGCTCGGCTGGGGCAGCTGGAAAGCGGCTGTCGCATCCGTCACCGGTCTTGTCGCAAAGGAAAACATCGTCGGCACAATGGGTATCCTCTACGGCGACTGGGCGGGTATCAGAGCGTCGTTTGACGTTCCGCATATCGCGGGCTTCTCCTTCCTCGTATTCAATCTGCTCTGCGCTCCGTGCTTTGCGGCCATCGGCGCGATAAGACGCGAGATGAACAGCGCAAAATGGACGTGGTTCGCCGTCGGTTATCAGTGCGGCTTCGCTTACGTGACAGCGCTCATGATCAACCAGTTCGGAAACCTCTTTACGGGCAACCTTGCCTCCGGCGCGGGACTTGTCGTTAATATCATCGGTCTCGTCGCCGCAGTCGCGATGCTCGGACTTATGATATATATGCTGTTCTTCAAAAAGTACAAGGAAGCGACGAAGCTTACCAAAAAAGTGTGAGGAGCGTGATCTTATGCTTGCCTGGCTCGCGGAAAACGCGGTAACCGTCATTACCGTAACCGTTCTTATCGTAATAACGGGTCTCGCCGTGTTTTCACTGATAAGAGAAAAAAAGAATAAAAAGGGCGTCTGCACGGGAAACTGCGCGTCCTGCGGCGCCTGCTGCGGCAGTAAAAACAAAGGTCTTAAGTGACTTTAAACAAAAAACGCCGGTCGGAAACATATTCCGATCGGTGTTTTGCTATACCGTTTTTTTTGATTTCTCAAGACTTTTTAAAAAAAATCACGCGCAATCCCTTTACTTTTCGGCTTTTATTTGATATAATAACAAATAAAGCACCGGAACAGCGGATAATATATCGCGCGTTATTTTAATAAAATGAGGAGACAGCCGGAAATGAAAGGGAAAAAACTGATACTTGCGTTTGATATGTACGGCTGTCCGAATCGCTGCCTGCACTGCTGGATAGGTCATATGCCGAACGTATTGCCCGAGGACGGCGCGGACGATTTTGTCGCTTCGTATTTTTACCCGTATTTTGAGCGGATAGAGTTTTACAGCTGGCTGAGAGAACCCGATTTCTGCCCCGATTACAGACAGAGATGGGAAAAGGACAAGGCTCTTTCAAAAAACGCGGAGCCCCTGCGCTTCGAGCTTTCGAGCTTTTACCGTATAGCGCGCGACGACGGATATATACCGTTTCTTAAATCCGTCGGCGTTAAAAAGGTGCAGCTTTCGTTTTTCGGTCTGAAGGAAACTCAGGACAGATACGTCGGAAGACGCGGCGCGTATGAGGAGATAATGCTCGCGTCCGAAAAACTGATAAAAGGCGGCGTGATCCCTCGCTGGCAGTGTTTCATAAACGAGGAGAACAAGAAAGAGATCATATCGATATACGAAACGGCAAAGAGGATAAGAGAGACCGTGTGCGCCGGGCTTGAGTTTTTCGTTCACGAGGGCTCGTGCGACGGAGAAAACGAAAAGCTTTATCCCGTAAGGATAGAGAAAGATCATATCCCGGATGAGCTTATACCCGTTTATCATGGCTATGACAAGCTGAAAACGGAGGAGGAATGCTGTCTTTTGCTTGAAAACGACGATACGTCTCCCTGTTTTGAGACGGGTGATGAAATAACGCTTTACGTTTCAAACAAATACGACGTGTATTACAATTTCACAAATATGACAAAGCCGTGGATTATCGGAAATCTGAAAGAGGACGAACCTGATTCGTTAACCGAAAAGATCATTAACGGAGACACGTACGCGCTGAAGAAAGCAAAAGAATGCAGCTGGTCCGGGCTTGCGGCAAAATACGGCGACAAAACGTCAAAAAAAGCGTTTGAAACGGATGATTATAAAATGTACCTGTTCAACAGGTATCTTAACGACTTATAAAAAAATATGACAGAGAGGGAAAAAGAATGGAATATATCAGGGTGACAAAGGAAAATTTAGATAGCGAGCATATATGCTGCGCGATATCGAACAACAGGGACGTACAGGTTTCTTCAAAGAAATCGTGGCTTTCCGAACGCTTTGACGAGGGGCTTGTGTTTTTGAAAAGCGAGGAGCGCGGAAAATGCTTTATCGAATACATACCCGCGGAGTACGCGTGGAATCCCGTCGAGGCGGACGGATATATCTATATCGACTGCCTTTGGGTATCGGGCAGCTTCAAAGGTCACGGCTATTCGAACGATCTTCTGAACGAATGCAAAAACGACGCAAAAGAAAAGGGGAAGAAAGGTCTTTGCATCCTTTCCGAGAAGAAGAAAAAGCCGTTTCTGTCGGACCCGGAATATCTGAAATACAAGGGCTTTACAGTTTGCGACGAGGCGGATAACGGAATCCTGCTCTGGTATCTTCCGTTTGAAAAGAACGCGGAAAAACCGCGCTTCAAAGAATGCGCAAAGCATCCGCACGTTAAGAGTTCCGGCTTTGTTATCTATTATACTTATCAGTGTCCGTTCAACGCGAAATACGTTCCGATACTGGAGGCGACGGCTAAGGAGCGCGGTATCCCTCTTCAAACCGTACGCCTGAAAAGCAGGGAGGAGGCGCAAAACGCTCCGACGCCGGTAACGACGTACGCCGTGTTTTATAACGGGGAATACGTAACGAACGAACAGATGAACGATACGAAATTCATAAAGCTTGCCGACGGTCTTATGAAATAAAACAAGAGTTTCCGCCGCCGGCACTTCATCTTATACGGACAAATCAAAACACGTAAAGACAGGACAAACGCGTTTTTTTGATGTATAATGCGGACAGACGGGAGGAGAAAAACGGTATGGAATGGCTTTCTTGTATAAAGAAAACGATAGATTATCTTGAAAAGCATCTTTGTGACGAAGTGTCCGTCCGGGACGCCGCGGAAAGCGTTTACGTATCTCCGTTTTTCCTTCAAAGAGGTTTTTCGGTCATGACCGGCTGCGGGATAGGCGAATATCTGCGCAGCAGACGGTTGTATGAAGCGGCGCTCGACCTGCGGAATACGGACGATAAAATAATAGATATCGCCTTGCGTTACCGCTACGAAACGCCGGAGAGCTTTACAAAGGCTTTTTCGCGTTTTCACGGCGCGACGCCTTCACAGGTGCGCGCGGGAGCCGTGATCCGCGTTTTTCTCCCGTTCCGGATCAACTTAACGATAAGCGGAGGCAATCAGATGGATTACAAGATCACACAAATGTTTTCTTTCAGGGTCATAGGTTTTCAAAAGGTTTTCGATTACGAGACCGCGTATGCCGAGATACCGAAATTCTGGGACGAGATATGTGAAAAGTACGCATATAACGTTTATGCGGGCAGCGCGCCCGCAAACGCGTATGAACAAGCTCTCGTTGACAACTGCATAGGCGAATACGGCGTATGTATCGACGATATGGACGGCGGAAGGTTCCGTTATCTGATAGCCGGAAGATACGCGGGCGGCGAAGTGCCGGACGGAATGGTGTTGTACGAATTCCCGCGCGGAGAATGGGCGGTGTTCAACTGCGTCGGTCCGATGCCGGACGCTCTTCAGAACGTGAACACGTATATTTTCAAGGAATGGCTGCCCGGAAATCCCGATTTTGAGTTCTGCGGGAATGCAAACATGGAATGGTATGACTGCGTAAACGGTGAGAAGACCGATCCGGATTATCACAGCGCGATATGGATACCCGTCAGGCGCAAAAAAGGATAGATCACCGTAAACTGCCGCACTGCACGGCAGTTTTTTTGTTTTTTGCCTTAATGATGTTGACAAAGCCCGAAAAAAGTGATATAAATATAACAGTATGATAAGGAAGGAACGGTCATCAAAATGAAAAAGATATCTGTTATTTTAGCTTTTGTCATGGTCCTCTCGCTTTTCGCAGCGCTCGGTTTTACCGTGAGCGCGGCGGGCGAGGAAGTGCCGAAGCTCGTGCACGAGCCGGCGACGATAACGGTAAATCAGGGCTCGAAGGCGGTGCTCAAGACCGTGGCGAGCGGTAAAAACCTGCATTTCAGCTGGATCGCGACTGTCGATCCGAAAGGCACCTTCGATCTGTCCAAGGCCGCCGGAGTAAAGGCGCTCGAGGCGCTTGACGGATCCGGCAAAATGAAGGTCAGCATGAAAACGTATCAGAGCGGCACGGACGAATACACGGCTGAGCTTATAATCGACGGAGTTATTGATACTAACTACGGTATCGCCTGCGTATGCACCGTAGCGAACGACGCGGGCTATAAGGCGACGGACGAGGCGTTTATTTTCACCGCTTACGACGCGCCGAAGCAGGCGGAGGTCGATCTTGTGGCGGAGCTCGACGTCAGAATAGGCAAGCTGATAAAGCTCGCCTGCAACGTGTATCCCGCGGACGACGAAAACGTTGAGATAGAATATCACTGGTACTGCACGCCCGACGGAAACAAGAGCAACGGTGTTCTGATCGAGGATGAGGATTATTCCGTTCTCGTTGTCGATACGTCGGCGGGCGGATTATATTTCTATTACTGCACGTTCTACATCGTAAAAAACAATTCGGGCTACTTCTATGAATCCGGCGTCACGATGATAAGACTTCACGAGCCGGAGATAGAGGTGACGTATTCGGAAAGCGACGTGACGCTCGATATAGGTCAGTCAAAAACGCTGAAGGCAAACGTCGCCATAAATCCCGAAAAGGACAAAGAGGGCGATTACAGCATTGATTATCAGTGGTATAAGGGAAACAACAATATAGTCGGCACGTTCACAAAGATCAAAGGCGCGAATACCGACACGCTCGAGGTCACCGGAGCGGAGAGCGCAGCAAAGGTGTATTATTTCTGCGAGGTAACGTTTACGACGATGGAAAGCCACACGTTTTCCAATATGTCAAGCGACGCCCCGATCGTAGTTGTGAGGAGCACCGGCGAGAAGAACGCGGAGATAACGCAGATGCCGAAGGACGTCAAGGTCAAGGAAAACGAAACGGCGACGTTCTCCGTCAAGGCGGTCAACGCAAAATCGTACGAGTGGTATATGGATAAGCCCGGCGGAAAAACGGAAAAGCCGTTCAAGCCCGTCAAGCTTGAGAACGGCAAAAACGGCGTCGTTTCGGGAGCTGACGGCAGCACGCTGAAAATAAAAGCGTCAAAGGATATCGACGGATATTTCTTCTACTGCAGCGTTTACGGCAGTAATGGTAAATACGTTACGTCAACGGCCGCGACGCTCGAGGTCATACCCGACGTCAAGCTCCCCGTACAGCCGACTATAACGGAGCAGCCGAAATCAGTCACGGCGACGGTCGGCGAGGACGTTAAGCTGTCGATAAAAGGAGCGAACACGGACGGCGGAACGCTCGTTTACAGGTGGTACATAAGCGATACGGACAATTACCCCGACATCCGCGCGATAGACGACGCGGAGGAAGCGGAGTATTCGCCGGACAACAAAGCGGCGGGCGTAAAGTATTACTGCTGCGCGGTATGGAACGTGCTCGGCGAATATGAGGACGGACCTGTGTATTCTGACTTTGCAAAGGTAGAATTCAAGGAAGCCGAAACGACGCCCGAGCAGACGGAAACGAACACGGAGACCGAAACGGAGACGGAGGAGACGACAAAGCCCGCCGAATCCGAAACGGAAACGGAGACCGAGCCCGCGGCGACGGAGAGCGCCCCCGCGACGGACACGGAAAAGACGCCCGGCCCAACAACAAACGATAACCCGAACAAAACGCTTCTTATCGTACTGTGCGTGATCATCTGCGTCCTCGTCACAGCGCTTATCGTCATAGGTATCGTGGTGCTTGTGAAGAGCGGAAAAAAGAAATAACGTGTAAAGGTAAAAAGCTGCCGCGGTAAGCGGCAGTTTTTTAATGCAGGATTAAAGTGTTACCTCAAAGATCCGAATTCTTAATTGACCCCGCTTCCGTCAAATTCCGGCGTATATACGCTCTCGTGCGAGGAGGTGTCCTGTAGAAAACCTTCAAAGCCGAGCGAGACCGCGGTTTCGGCGACCTTTTTATATTCATATTTCGTCAGCCTCCTGTCTATCTCCCTGAACTCTTTTGCGCGGTAAACGGGGCAGTACTGCGACATGAGGGAGAGCAAAAATTTGCTTTTGTCAAAATTGTCTGACAAAAACCGCAGCGTTTTCACGCTCTCGTCCTTGTGTGACGGCAGTATCAGATGACGGACTATCACGCCGCGCTTCATAATGCCGTTTTCATCGTACTCACACCCGCCGCGCTGACGGAGCATCTCGGCGAGCGCATCTTTGGCGACGGACGGATAATCCCGCGCGCCGGAGTATTTTTCTGACAGATCCTCCGACACGTATTTGAAATCGGGCAGATATACGTCAACGTATCCCTCAAGCGCTTTGAGCGTCTGTACGCGCTCGTAGCCCGACGTGTTATACACGACGGGTATCTGAAGCCGCGCGAGCCTGAGCGCCTCTTTGATTTCGGGTACGTACGGCGTAGGCGACACGAGGTTTATATTGTGACAGCCGCGGCTCTGCAGTTCTTTCATTATATCCGCAAGGCGGACGACGGTTATTTCCGTACCGCCGCAAAGCGCTGATATTTCATAATTCTGGCAGAATACGCAGGATAAAGGACAGCCGGAGAAGAATATTGCGCCCGATCCCTTTGTGCCTGATACCGGCGGCTCCTCGTAATAATGCGGAGCGGCTCTTGCGATCTTAAGCGCGCCCGCGCCGCACAGTCCGCGGCCTTTTTCGCGGTCGGCGCCGCATTTTTTAGGACAAAGCTTACAATTTAACATAAAAAACCTTTACAAATCATGATTTTTAGTATATAATGGTAAAAACGGAGGTGTTTATATGTGGTTTGATAATATAGAGAAAATGTGCGCGGATGCGGTGGCTTCCTACGCCGTACCGTCCGCGGTCTGCGCGATAGGCGATAAGGACGGCGTTTATTTCAAAAAGGCGTTCGGATATTCGCGCGTCATAATGAACGAGGACAAGCCGGACGGTGTGTTTGCCGGTCCCATCCCGGAGAACGCGATACCCGCCTCGCTCGATACGGTCTACGATATGGCGTCGCTTTCCAAGCTGATAGGTACGACTATGGTCGTACTGCGGCTGACAGAGGAGGGAGAGATGACGCTTTCCGACACCGTGTCGCGTTATTTCCCGGATGCGCCCGAGGACAAGCGCGGTATTACCGTAAAACAGCTTATGACGCACTGCAGCGGCATAGCGTCGCATTTCAATATACAGAACGAATGTGAAAAGGGCTTTGACGCGGCTCACGCGGTGCTGAACTATCCGCTCAGATACGAGGCGGAGACAAAGGTCGAATATACGTGTATGGGATATATACTTCTCGCCAAAATGGCTGAGGTATGCACCGGCAGGCCGCTTGACGTTTTAGCCGACGAGCTTGTTTTCAAGCCGCTTGAAATGAAGCGCACGGGCTACAATCCGACGGAGCACAAGAGATTCGACGGAGCGGACATAGCGACCGAGGAATGGTCGCCGCGCTTCGAGCATTATATACACGGCAGGGTCCACGACGAAAACGCGAGATATATAGGCGGCGTTTCGGGCAACGCGGGCGTTTTCTCCTGCATCGACGACCTCTGTAATTTCGGCGCTATGCTTTCGGCGCGCGGTACGTTCAAGGGAAAACAGTTCCTTTCACGCTCGACATTTGAGCGCGCGATAACAAACTACACGCCATACGGTCCCGAAAACAGAGGGCTCGGCTTCCAGCTCACTACGGGCGGTCTGAGCGCTACCGGCGATCTTTTCTCGCCGTTGTCTTACGGTCATAACGGTTTCACGGGAACGTCGCTTTACGTGGACCGCGATACGGGTCTGTACGTGGTGCTTCTGACTAACAGAGTGCATTACACCCGTCAGTCCGACGGTCTATACCGTTTCAGACGCAGGCTCCACAACGCCGCAATGGCAGATTACACACGTATGATTATACAACGCTGACGTAATGACGGTGTGTAACAATTATTGATTTTTTGTAAAAAGGGATTTTTATGATTAAAAAATTTGTTTGCGTCATCCTTTGCCTTACTTTGTTTTTTGCGGTATTTGTCCGCGCGGAACAGACGGAGGAGGACGTCACCGTATATTTTTCCGCCGGCTTTGACGACGACGAGCTTCCTCGCGGGACGGACGTCACATTCGGAGACGACGGGATAATATACGCGGAGAACGGGGTTCTGATGTTTCTGTCCTCGTACACGTATCCGCCCGTTTCAACCGTGCTTTTCCCGTATAATACGGAGAGGAGCGAATACGTATACGAATGCGATCTGACGCTTACGGAGACGATCTCTCCGAGCTGCTGGTTCTCGCTTTGCTTCGGCGCTCATAACGAGGATATTCTGTATGAATTCACTCTCAGATGCGGCGCGGAAGAGCCGGACAGCGTCTCGATAAGATACAAAAGCGGCGCGTCGTCGTGGAAGATCATATCCTCTGCTTCTCTCGGCTCGTTCATCGGCGAAAACGGAATAGACGAGGGAAAATTCGAGGGCGGTATGATTAAAGAAGGAGCCTCGTTTCATCTTGCCGTCGCCGTCAAGGGCGGTACGGCTTTCGGCTACGTCGACGGCGTCGCCGTTACGGAGGGAAGGATAACGGGCGACGGATCGGGATACGTCGGCTTCAACGGGCGCGGCGTGACGTTTACGGCGGATGATCTTTCCGTGAACTCAAAGCTCCCGTCCGGCGTAAGCGCCGCCGATACATTCAGAACGTCCGTGCATACGCCGGAAACCGGCATCGTCGAGCCTCCGCTCATAATTCAGCGCCATAAAGCCTCAACACCGATATATTCCGATACGGACGTGCGTCCCGGCGCCGTTATGACGACGGTCAAGGAGACGGACGGTGATCTGCGCTGTTTTGACGGCGCCGTGGATATAGGCGATATAGACGAGATGCTCGGCAAGCTCTCGTATTCCGTTCTGCCGGCGTTCTACGTTTCCGACGCTCAGACCGCCTCCGCTCTGTCCGCGTATCTGCGGAACAAAGCCATAAACGACGCTTTCGTTATTGTTTCAAGGACCTCCATACTGTCAGAATTCAGAGAGAACAAATATATACGTTTCGCGGTCGATCTGACCGCCCGCGACGCTGTTTCCGTTTCCGATACGTACGATATGCTTTATTCAAACGGCGTGAGGACCGTGATGCTTTCGGAAGCCGCGGCTGACGCGGAAACCGTATTTGAACTTCACAAGCGTCTTATCTCCGTGTGGGTGAGCGCGGGGCAGGGAACGCTTTCGCAGTTCTCATCCGCCGTCTGCGGAGCGGACGCGGTGATAACGTCGGAAGCGAACGAGCTGATATCCCTGTTCGGCGGGTTTACGGAGCCGACGGTACTTCGGCGTCCCGTCGTCATATCCTACGGCGGTGACAGCGCCGCCGCGCCCTCGGATACGCTGAAAGCCGTCACGAAGGCGTTTGACAGCGGTATATCCGTCGCGCTCGTGGACGTTTTTCTGACAAGAGACAACGTACCTGTCCTGTCGCGCAGCGATAACGTCACCGGTATGTCGTCCGACGCGGTCATATCGAATTCCTATCTGTCCTCTCTGAAAACGCTGACTTATAAGGACGGGCGTATGGAAAGCACGGACAGGATAACGACGCTTGAAGAGCTGCTTGAGGCGATGAGCCGCGGATATCACGAAGCGGTGCTTCACGTCAGAGTGAGCGACGCTGCAGCCGAAGAAGCGGTGGTGCGTCTGTCAAACGAGTTCGGTATGAGGCAGAGGACGGTCATCGTCGGCGGAAACGCTTCCGTTATGGAGCGTGGCAAAAACGACAGCTTCGCCACGGCGTACGATTCCGGTCCGTACGTATGGGACGGACGCGGGGACGACGTTTCCTTAAGCTCCGTCTGCCGCGTTTTGTCGGAGTACAATTCCGTTTATTACGCGGGATCCGCCGGTATGCCGTCGGAATTTCTGCGTCTGATACACGGGCGCGGGATGAGCGCTGTCGCGACAGATTCGTACGATAATGAAATACCGCTTCTCACGGGATACGACGGATTTTGTCTTTCTTCCTCAGCGCGCGCGTCTAAACTCGCCGCGTATCTGAAGGCCTCCTGCGCGGAGGACGGACGTCTGAACGCCGCGGTCGTATACTTCGACGGTACGGAGCTTGACGTTACGGCGCTCTGCTCGGTTATTCCGCTCCGCGGCTCGGCAAAGCTGACGGGAGGAACGGTGAGCGGAGACGGAGACTTTACCGTCATCTGCCCGCAGACGACGGGCGGCGGCGCAAAATACTTCGTATGCTCGCTGCCGCTTTCATACTCCGGGCAGAGGAGCGAGGACACGAATGAACAGACAGAGGACGACACGGGATTGAAAACAGTCAATATCATAATAATCGTTTCCGCGTCGGTCGCCGCAGTTATAGGCGTGGTGATATTCGCTCTGCTTTCGCACAATAAACGCAAAAATCGCTCAAAATAACGGCTGATAGTCAAAATTACCACAAAAAGAGCCGAAAAAACTCTTTTTTTCGGTCTTCTGTTTAAAAAATATTTATAATAAGGTGTTGACAAACCCTGCCTTTTGTGTTATACTATCTGCGATTGTGTATATGATCCGATATTATGCTGAAAGGAAAAAGGGATGAAAACGGACGGTACGCCCGCCGCTTCGCTTACGGCAGGGTACAACAGCACGCTCAAGCTCATAAGAACGGGCGGAGCGGAAACGGTTTATCTGGCGTACGACTGTTCGCCCGCGATAAAAGACGCCATCCGCCTTGCGGCAGATCAGAACGGTACAACGGTCAATGAAACTATGTCTATGCAGCAGCTCAAGGAGCTTTGCGGGATAGACGTGGGCTGCGCGGTATGCGCGCGGCGCAAAACACAATAAGATACTTCGGCTCGCGGCTTTCCGGTGCCGCCGCCTTAGGTATAAAACATAAATCCGTATGAAAGGAGGAAATCCATGCCGACATTTAACCAGCTCGTTAAAAACGGACGTGAACAGAAAACGTACAAGTCCAAGGCTCCGGTGCTTCAGAAGGGTTACAACTCGCTGAAAAAGCGCGCCACGGACCAGAGCTCTCCGCAGAAGAGAGGCGTTTGCACAAAAGTTACGACAGCAACACCGAAGAAGCCTAACTCCGCTATCCGTAAAATCGCAAGAGTTAAGCTCGTCAACGGTCTTGAGGCGACGTGCTATATCCCCGGCATAGGTCATAACCTGCAGGAGCACAGCGTAGTTCTCATACGCGGCGGCAGAGTTCGTGACTTGCCTGGCGTACGTTACCACATCATCCGCGGTACGCTCGATACGCAGGGCGTTGCGAAGAGAATGCAGGCCCGTTCGCTTTACGGCGCAAAGAGGCCCAAAAAATAATCGCACCGCATAGGGTGCAAGGAGTACAAAAGAGTATTTCATTTTTGCAGGCAATAATCATACGGAAATGTTTTATATGACCGTTTGACCGCACTGCATTTACGGAAAAGGAAATATTTCGAGTACCTGTGAATTCATTATTCTATATGAAGGAGGGAAGCATAATGCCGAGAAGAGGTCAAATATCAAAGAGAGAC
>CACZOH010000135.1 GCA_902782785.1 uncultured Ruminococcus sp.
CAGTCACCGGTGTTTTTTATTTTTGCCGTGACGGTCCTGCCGTCGACTTTAATATCCGAGTATTCAAACGCAGTGTATGACAGACCGTAGCCGAACGGGTAGCGCACGGGGATATCTGCGCTTTCGTAATATCTGTACCCGACGAAAATGCTTTCTCTGTATTCGACGTTCTTCTGACCGAACGTGTCGTTATTCACCGCGTCTTCGTTCTTGTATATCCACGTTTCCGTCAGCTTTCCGGAGGGATTGACCTCGCCCGACAGAAGGCGTTTTACAGCCTCGCCGCCGGCTTGTCCGGGCAAGCCCATATAAAGGATCGCCGCGACCTTGTCAGCCCACGGAAGCTCCATGACACCTCCGCCCAGAAGGACGACGACCGTGTTCGGGTTAGCGGCGGCGACCGCCTCGACCATTCTGTTCATACCGTCGGGCAGGGAAATGTCGGCGCGGTCAAAGGATTCCGCCTCGTATATTTCGGGCAGTCCCGCCGCAACGACGGCTGTTTTGCTTTGCGCCGCCAGCTCCGCCGCCTTTTTCAGCGCGTGCTCCGTTACGTTACCGTGCTCGTCGCAGCAGGCGAAATACGGTACGGAAGGTATGGCGTCGCGTATGTTTATCAGCTTTACCGGATTTATATGACTTGAGCCCGCGCCCTGGTGGCGCGTTTTTTCGTGTTTGTAGCCTATAAGAGCCGTCTCGGAGAGATCGAGCGGCAGTATACCGTTGTTTTTCAGAAGCACCGCGCCCGATTCCGCGGTTTTCAGCGCCGTTTCGTGGTGGGTGTCGTAATCGGTTTTGAATTTTCCTTTGGACGCGGCGCTTTTTTCGTAAAGCTTTAGAATTCTTCTGACTGAATCGTCTATGTGCTTTTCGTCAAGCTCCCCTCTTTTTACCGCGTCGCAGACGGCTTTCTGCATATACGTGCCGCCGCCCGGCATATTGAGATCACAGCCTGCGATAAAGCCTTTTTTCAGATCGTTCATCGCGCCCCAGTCCGTTATGACCGTGCCGTCAAAACCCCACCCGTCGCGCAGGATATCGGAGAGGAGCTTTTTATTGTCGGTCGCGTGTATTCCGTTTATTTTGTTGTAGGACGCCATGACGCACGCGGGGGAGGCTTCCTTTACCGCGTATTCAAACGCGGGCAGATATATCTCGTAAAGCGCACGCTCGTCGACTATGCTGTCGCCGTTCATACGCTTGTATTCCTGATTGTTCGCCGCAAAATGCTTTATGCAGGCGAGCGCGCCCGTGCTTTGCACGCCTTTTATAAACGCCGCTGCGAGGCGGCCTGAAATATACGGGTCTTCCGAGAAATATTCGAAATTCCTGCCGCATCGCGGGTTTCTTTTAATGTTGCATCCGGGGCCGAGAACTACGGAAACGCCTTCCGATAAAGCCTCTTTTCCGATCGCCGCGCCTTTTTCAAACATCATGTTCTCGTCCCACGAGGCGCCGGACGTCACGGCGGCGGCAAAGCAGGTCGCCGGCGCTGAGTCGTTTATGCCCGTCGTCGTGTCTCCGCCTTTCTGAAAACGGAGCCCGTGCGGACCGTCCGACATCGTAACGGAGCCGACCCCGTATTTTTCGAGCGGCTTTGTGTTCCACATATCGGCTCCCGTACAGAACGAGACTTTTTCTTCTAACGATAGTTTTGATATTATTTCTTCAATGTTAAGCATAGGACCCTTTCGATTATCAGAAATACATTCCGTCTGTATATTCGCGGACAAAAACGGGATTTGACGCGAGATTGACGAGCTTCACGTTATTTGCAAGCTCATATGAGCTTTCTTTGAGCGGAGAAGAGAGAAGCAGAGCCGCTGCGCCGGAGAGCGCGGCGTTGCCGAGAACGGTAACGCGCTCCTGCAATTCCTTCGGGATAAGACCTATCCTCGCCGCGTTTTTCACGTCAAGATAACTGCCGAAGCCGCCCGCTATGTAAAGCGTTTCCGCGTCGGAGCAGGTAAGCCCCGCGGAGTCGAGCAGCGTTTTTATGCCCGCGTGTATCGCGCTTTTGGCAAGCTGTACCGCGCGTATATCCTTCTCTGTTATCACGACGGGAGGAATAACGACAGCCTCCCCGTCCTCCATATAACCGGTTTCATCTATTATCTGCAATTCCGCAAAAGAAGCGACAGCGTCGACGATCCCGCTTCCGCAGATACCGACGGGCGGGACTTCGCCTATTACGTGCGCCGATATTCTGCCGTCGTTCACCGTCACCTTGTCTATCGCGCCGTCCGAACCGCCCATACCCATGGTTATACCGGCGCCCTCAAACGCGGGACCTGCGGCGGTGGAACAGGCGTAAAGCGCGCCGTCGTGTATCAGAACAGTCTCTCCGTTCGTGCCTATATCCGTCAAAACGCAGGTTTTTCTCTTGGTTATTCCGGGGACGGATACGAGCGCCGTCACAGTGTCGGCGCCGACAAAAGCGGAAACACAGCGCGGTAAATAAACGGGCGTTTCCTTACAAAGAACGTCAAGCCCGAGCGATCCTGCGCTCAGCGTCTCGCCGAAGAGGCGTTTGACCGCAAAAGGCGCGTGCGTCAAGGGTTCTGTGTCGGATTGCGTAAGAAAATGGAGCATAACGGTGTTTCCCGTTATGACCGCGCCGTCTATATCCGCCGCTTTTATCCCCGCGTCGTCGGCGGCGGCACGGAGCAGAGAGCAGAGGTATTTCCGAATGAGCGACGCAAGATCGGCGGCGCTTCCGGAAAGCGCCGCTTCCATACGGGAAACAACGTCCGCGCCGTACCGTCTCTGCGGATTTATACCGCTTTGTACCGATAAGAGGGAGCCGTGTGCGTCGTATAAGCGCAGGGCTACCGTCGTCGTGCCTATGTCTATCGCCGCGCCGTATTTTTCAAATGAAGGCATCAGGGGATAGTCAAGCGCGGCGCCGCCCGTCTGCACGACAGCCGATCCGTTTTCCTTGGTGTTTACCGTACAGTCGCCTTTTACATACGTTTGACAGGCGAGCCTTACGCCCGCCTTCAAATCTTTTCCGGAAAGAGCCTTTTTTTCGGTTTCGGTCGGCTCCGAAAGCGCGCCGCTTACCGTTACGCGGCATTTTCCGCATTTTCCATGTCCGCCGCATACAAGACCGTCAAAGCCGCGCTCGCGCAGAAAATCGCCGAGACAAACGCCCTCCGGCGCCTCGTATAACAGACCGTTGCAGTATATTTTACAGTTTTTCATTTTACCTGTCAAACAGAACGGCGCCGAAATAAGTCACCGTATTCTGCCCGTTTATGTATTTCATACCCGCCGCCTTTGCAAGCAGGGATACGTTCACACCGTACGCCTCAAGAGACGGAACGGCTCTGTCGGGGTGGCGGCACTTTTCGTTTGTCCGCTTGGCGCAGACCTCGCAGAGCGTACAGCCGCCCGCGCCGAGGTAAAGTCTGCGCTTGAAAACAAGTTTATTGCATTGTTCGATCACGTTCATTATCAGCGCGCGGTGATTTTTCGCCGCTTCCGCCATGCCTTCTATATCAAAACTGTCCTCAAGTACACCGACGCTCTGATAGACGAATATGTATTCGTACGAGCGCAGAACGCCGATCAGCTCGTCTATATCGCCGGCGTCCGGCGGACACGCCCAGTTTTTTCCGTAGTTCCCGCATACGTTCTGCTCGCAGAGCGTGCGGAAGGATCTCTCCGTCGTGACGTCGGAAACCGGGATGACTGCCGCTTTATACGCGCCGAGGCTGAGCGCTTTTTCACATAATAAACCGAAAAATTCTTTGTTTTCCATAAATAAACCTTAATCTACCGTTATAAACACACCCTCCGCGGGTTCGAGTGTAAGCGAGTAAACGCCGTTTACCGCTTTAAGCTCTGTTTTCTCTCCCTTTGACAGGATGCGGACGCTTTTTGCACCGTTAAGCTTGAAGCTTACCTCAGCGCTCTTCGGCTTGCTCAGATCGTTCATATTGACTACGGTAAACGCGTGTCCGTCGCCGTCCTTCTCCTCAAAACAGCCGAAAAGCAGCGGATCGTTTGACGTTATGTCGGATAAAATATCGAAATCCTTGTATTGATCGTCAAATTTTGCGTACACGTATTTTATTTTGTCGCAGTTCAGATTGAACGCGCCCACGTTTTTGTATCTTGCGTAATCATCCGACAGTGCGAGTATTTCGTAATTCGCTTTTTTTGCCGCGTCGTATATTTCCGTGGTTTCTCCAAGGTCGACCAGCGCGTGATGATTGTTGTAATTGTAAAGGTAATGTAAGAAAGTCTTTACGCCGAATGAAACGCCGATATACAGCTGCCATCTTATATCCGAATAGTCGGGCGACCACGTTCCTCCGTCATAGTCCGTGGACTGTATGAACAGCCAGAAATCACGGCCGCTTTCACGGCAGGCGTCCGCAAAGATCGCCATGTTCTTAAGATAATCCTTATAAACGGTCTTTTTGCTTCCGTTTGAGCGGTACGGATAAATATCCACGCACATATAATCGCCCGGCACCGTTTTCGCGTATGACGCAAGATACTTCCGGTAAAGCTCGGGATCCGGATCGTAATAGTCTATTTTCGCGGCGTCCGCGCCGTATTTGAGCTGCGCGGCGTTGGCGTACATCGGAAGCAGGTTGTAATAACAGAGCTTGCCGGGCAGGGAAGAGTTATAATACTCCGCTATATCAGCCATCACGGCGTATTTGTCCGTTCCCGGCTCGTCGAAAATCAAGTTGCCGTAATATGAGTCAAAATCATAATATTCATAGCAGGTCGACGGTATCTCTGCGGGGTTTGACTTTTTGAAGTTTGACGGGTTATAATTGCGGCGCAAAACCCTTACGCCGTATTTTCCGGCGCTTTTCAGCACCGTGTCAAGCGTGTCCCGCTGTTCGATGCTGCCCAAGTCTATCAGAAGCGAAAGCCCTGCGTCGGCAAAGGTCTTGATCGTTTTATCCGTTACGCTGAAATTGAAGTTAGACCACGCGCCGATAACGATACCGGCGTTATCTTTGATCTTCGACGGCAAAACCTGCTGACCGAGCACGGCTTTTACGAGTCGCGTAAGGATAGACGCCATCTCTTCTCCCGTTACCTCTTTTGACGATACGTCAACCACGATGCCGGAGCATACCGCGAGATTAAGATCGTCTCTGCCTTTTATTTTCAGATCGGGATCCGTGTACGGGGTGATATTCAGCGCATTCAGATAATTCGTTATCAATATCGCGGCGTCCTCCGCGCTTGCCGGCCTGTCCGTATCCGGTACCGCCAAACGCAGTTTTTCGCCGTTTATGACGGTGTTCGTAAGAAAAACGGCTATCCGGAACTGAGAAAACGACGCCGCTTTTACGTCCTCCTCCGTCATTATTCCGCGCACCGAAACAAAATCCGCGTCTGTTTTTACGGCTTTGTCCGGGTAAATAAGCGAATATTCTCCCGCCGTCTCCGACAGATACGATACGAAGCCGACGGAGTTGACGTATGAAACGGGTACGGTTCTTTGCTTGCCGTCGACCTTTACGGCGACAAGAGGAGATATACCGTTCTTTATCTCTGCGGCGGTGTTCTGACTCATAAGATAATCCGCGCTTGAATAACCGGGAGAGAGCGTATTTCCCGGCACCACGGCTTTTGCAAAGCCTTTGACAAACGTCACTGATCCGGAATAATCCGGCTCTTTCGCACAGTCAAGAAACACCTCTGCATCCTCACGGGTCTTGAAAAAGCCCACGCGGTCAAGGAGTATAATCGCTTTTTTATCGTGCCAGCCCGCGTTTATCGGATCTATCCTGAAAGAGGTTATCGTTCCCTCCCAGAAATTGTTGCCTCGCATATCCGTGATGTTGTTCGTCCATTCCCCGTTGTTCTTTACGTCTATCCAGGTAAGTCCCGAATCGCTGAAATCCGGATGGTTTTCGGAGCCGACGAAGAAAACGCCCTGATTGAGAGACGACGTGACGTTGTATCTGTAAGCGACAAACGGATATTCCCGTGAATCGAACCGCTCGCTTTCGTCAAACGAGCAATATATCATCGGGTCGTGATCCGTCGGGATCATCTTCATAACGTTGAATTCAACCGACATCTCCGCGCCGCGCGTCACCCATTTTGTTTTTTTGTCGTTTGATGAAAAAATATACGCGTGCGTGTCGTCGTACGGTATCACAGGCAAGGGCTCGGTCTCCGCTTCCGTTTCGGTCCCGGTTTCCGTCTCCGTGTCCGTATACGTTTCGGTCTCCGCTTCGGTCCCGGTCCCGGTCTCCGCTTTTGTATCCGTCGCCGCTGTAACGTCCGTTTCCGTAACGTCCGTCACGGCGCCGCCGGTACACGACGGAAATATCATACATAGGCAAAGAATTGCCGATAAAAGCGGCGTCAAAAAAGCTTTCTTTTTCATTTTGTTCTCCTGTCATTTTTATGCGGTGTCTGTGACAAACGTCAGGTACGGCGCATTTCAGACACTGTCAGCCCGTGAGGATCGGAAAGAAACGGAACTGACGCTCCGTTTCGGTATTGCTTTATTGAGCGGTACAGAAAGCCGCAGCCGCGTCGGCGGCGGACGCCGCGTCTGACGTGTAGCAGTCCGCGCCTATCCTGTCGCAGAATTCCTGACTTACGGGAGCGCCGCCTATCATTATCTTCACCTTGTCGCGTATACCCGCTTCCTCGGCTTTTTTGACTACCTCGCCCATAACGCCCATGGTCGTTGTGAGCAGAGCGGAGCAGCAGATTATCTGGCAGTTCTGTTCTATCGCCGTCTGTATGAACGTTTCGGGCGCGACGTCTGTGCCGAGGTCGACGACCTCAAGTCCCTTGCCCTCCATCATCATTTTGACAAGATTTTTGCCTATGTCGTGCAGGTCGCCCTGGACAGTGCCTATGCAGACTCTGCCGGCGGCTTTGACGCCCGCTTTTTCAAGATAGGGCTTGAGCACCTGCGCGCCCATGTTCATCGCGCGAGCCGCGACGAGCACTTCGGGAACGTAGACCTCGTTGTTCTTGAACTTTTCGCCTATCACGTTCATACCGGGCAAAAGCCCTTCGCGGAGCACGGTCTCGGGACCGATACCCGAATCCACCGCCTGCTGAACGAGTTCTTTTACTATCTTAGCCTTACCGTGCTGCAGATTATCGGAAATTTCTTCTAATATACTCATTTTATTATCTCCCCGGTATTATTTTTCGGTGTGCTTTAAAGCAGTTTTTTTATCTCTTTGATATACTCCGCGTCGGAGCCGCAGCAGCCGCCGATGTACGATACGAATTCAAGCGCGGGTTCCACGTCCTTTGCAAACTGTTCCGCCGTATACGCGACGGCGGTCGAGCCGTCAGCGCTCAGTATCGGCTTTCCGGCGTTCGGCTTGAACAGAAGAGGCATATCCGTTTTCAGGGAAAACTCTTTTATTATCGGCAGCGCAAGGTCGGGACCGAGCGAGCAGTTCAGCCCTATCGCCTGTATGCCGAGCGGTGCGAGCGTGTCTATTGTATCCTGAACGGAGTTGCCGAACATTGTTTTTCCGTTTTTCTCAAACGTCATGGAACACATAACGGGCAAGCCGTATTTTTTGGCTTCCACCGTCGCGACCCTCATCATTTCAAGGTCCATAAACGTCTGTATCAGGATCGTATCGACTCCGGCTGAAACGCCCGCGTACAGCATTTCGTCGTATATCGCGGCGCATTCCTCCTCCTCGAGGTCGCCGTACGGCTCAAGCAGCTGTGTCAGCGGGCCGAGCGACAAACAAAGCTTTACGTCCGTGCCTTCAAGCGCTTTTTTTGCCGCCTTGACGCCTTCCGTTATGACCTCTGCAACCGTGTAGCCGGAACTGCGCTTCACGGCGGGACCGTTTGCGCCGAACGTGTTTGCGAGGATCATCTCACATCCCACGTCAACGTATCTTTTCGCCAGCTCGGTAACGAATTCCGGATGCTCGACGTTGTATTTCCATACAGGCTCCTTTGCAACGCCGTTCGCTTCCGCTATTCCCCATAATGTAGTACCGACAGCGCCGTCAAGAAGTGTGATCTTTCTTTTCATTTTTACCTCCCTATGCCTTTTTTATCGTTTTACCTTTTGTTATTCCGCCTTTATTGTAAGCGTCGACCGTCACGTTATACGCAGCGCCGTTTATGAGACTTCTTATCTCGGCTTTCGTACCGTTTATTATCTGATACTGCGTATAAAGCTCGTCTTCGTTTACGCCGAACCGGACGAAAAAGCCTTCGGCGTCGGCTGTTTTTTCCCACTCTACCGTCATATTCCGCCCGTCAGTGTCTCTTTTTACGGTGAAATCCGGCGCGCTCTGCGGCGCTTTGCCGTCCGGCGTTCCGAATACGCGCAGACCGGACACGCTGAATTTACCGCCCGCGGGGAAAACTCCGCGGTTTGTAAGTCTTATATATCTGAAGCTTTCATTCTCAAATTCAAAGTATTCGTGCGGGAGATCATCTGTATTATCGCGCCTGTCGATAAGCGTTCTCCGGTTTGTTCCGTCGTCCGAAACTTCAAGCGTATACCTGTATGAAAAGCCGTTTTCGCGTCCGTCGCAGGGAGTTATATCCGTGTCGGCGAAATTGATCTGAACGGACGATACGGCGTATTTTTTGCCGAGGTCGGCTTCTATCCATTCGCCTGCCTCGCCCGTTTCCGCGCTCCACCACGTTTTCATATTCTCGTCAAACGCAAGCTCCGGTTTGTGCTTATCGTCGAGCGTCGACGAGGCTATTACCTTCGCGTTATATGATAAAAGGCTCATACCCGCGTCCGCCCCGTCAAACGGAGAATTTGTTTCATGAGGATAATACATGGGATAATCGCCGCGCAGCGTGTTTGTGTAAAGCCGTCCGTTGTCCGCGATCTTCGCGGGAAAGAGAGCCAGACGGCGCTCGAACATATGGTTCACGCTTACGGACGTCGTATCCATTTTCCACAGATTGCCGTTTTTATCCTCAAAAAGGCAGCCGTGTCCCGCGCCGCGCATAAATCCCGTCGATTTGAACACCGTGGGACTGTTGTCGCAGTTTTCAAACGGTCCCATCGGGCTGTCAGACACCGCGACGCCGTCGCAGTACGTCGAAAACTCCGTTCCCGGCGTTGCGTACGTCAAATAATATTTTCCGTTTATCTTGTTCACCCACGCTCCCTCAAGGCTCGGACGGCGCTCGATCTCGTTATTGTCGCCGCAGCGGTCGTAGCCCCGGTTTTTATAGTCCGAATAGA
>CACZOH010000136.1 GCA_902782785.1 uncultured Ruminococcus sp.
GAATAACGACGCAGATCAGGATCGATACGGCGACCGCGCCGGGGGATGAGAACAGCTGCATGAACCCGCTTCCGTCAAGCAGAAGCGCCGGGTCGATGCAGCGGCGCGTCAGACTTTCCGGATCCTTCAGCATAAACGCGGGGATTATGTAAACAGACGCTGAGACCGCCATGGACGTTATCGGATTTTTTATAAGAGAAGACGATCCCATGCAGAATATGACGAGAAGCGCCGCGCCGAAAAACCGGAGCGCAAAGATAAGCGCGACGTACGCGCCGAGCGGTACCGCGCCGCACACCTCGTACCCCTGTACGGAGTAAACGGGAAAATCAAAGCAGCTCATGCCGTATACGGCGTCTATCGATATAAACGTCATAAGCGTGAAGACCGCCCAGACCAGAGCCGATACGGAAAGTATGACGAATAACTTTATGCGCGTCAGCTTTTTGCCGCCGTGAAGCGTGGTTTTTACTATATCGACGGTCTTGTTCACGCTGTCGTACGTAGACAGGTACGATACGACGCAGACGATGAAAAGTATTAAGAATATATCCGAGCCGGAGCTGAAAAATCTGTCGTATCCGCCTTCGTAAACTATCGGCGCGTCTATGTTTTGCTCCTCTTTAAGCTGTATCAGCCTCATGTATTTTGTGTAGAAGAAGCGGAAACCGTCGTTGTTTGCTATAAAGTAATCCGCCTCCGCCGCGGGATCTTCTATATCGGAGACGTCGCCGCCGCCGAAGCTCAGCGCGGAATACGCGCGGTAGCCGTCCGCAAGACGTTTTTGCTCCGCTCTTATATCCGCCTGCACCTCCTCGGTTATATAGCCCTCCCAGCGCTCGCAGTATTTTTTGTAAACTCTTTCCTCGTACGGAAACGCGCGCACGCCGAGTATCGAAACAACTGTTTTCGCCGCCAGAAGCAGTATCAGAGTTGCCGTCGTCACGCGGCTTTTTATTATTTTCTGAAGCTCGTAGGCGAAAAGACCGCGCGGCTTTGCGGGCTTTATCTTCCGCTTTGATTTTATCTTCGGCAGCTTTATCTTTACGCTGACCGCCGCGCGCTTCACGTGCATTATGTAAAACAGAGCGGAGAACGCGATAAAGAGCAGGAGCGGCAAAACTATGTTTACAACGTACGCCGGCACGGCGTGACCGAATATATTGATACACCTAAGCTCTCCGAATATATACGACGCCCTCGTCGCGGCGAAGAGGTTGCAGTTGCGGAAAAACGCGTTTTTGTTTATGTAATTTCTGACGTTTAAGCGGTACGACAAAAACATGAACAGAGAGGAGAAGACGAGAGAGAGCATACCGCTGTTGAACAGGTACGACACGCCGCCCGCAAACGTCGCAAGCGCAAGACACGCCGGTATTTTGTATAGAGCCGAAACGAATACGGCGGACAGCGTCTTTATCTCGTACGGCGCGTAAATGAACGCTTTAATATCCTGTAATCTCGCACCGCCGCCTTCAAACAGCGCAAAGCCGTTTTTCGCCCATATACCCAAAAACGCGGACAGACAGAAAAGTATAACGAAAGCGATGACGGTTATAGTACACGCCGCGAGTTTTGTTACAGCGTACCTGCCGCGCCCGTTTTTTGCGGCGTACAGCGTCGGCATCTCGCCCGTTTCCTTTTCGCGCCGGAACGTGAACGCGGCGGCAAACGCACAGCAGACGAATAAAAACAGGTCGATATAAATATACGATAAGTACTGCCCGTACCCCTTGACCGTCTGAGTTTCCTTGTCCGTTTCAAGCGCGGAATACTTGTCTATAATGCTCTTGTAATACCGCGCGGAAAAGCCGTCCTTGTCGACCTCTATCCCGTACCGCCGCTCCGCGTCCTTTATCAGGTATTCTATACCCGCCGCGTAGCGCTCGGACGGCGCGTCCTGCTCGGTATTGCACAGACTGAACGCCGCCAAAGCGTTAGCAAGTATCAAAGCGAGCGAAACGAGGACGATAAACCGGTTTCTTATTAACTTTAAAAGCTCAAATTTAAGATTTTTCATATTTAACCGAATTCATATCGCGCAATTTTATATTCTCCCGTTCTTATGTTTATTATCAGCATATC
>CACZOH010000137.1 GCA_902782785.1 uncultured Ruminococcus sp.
CAATTTTGCCGGGAGTTATTTATTGTATTTTCTTACTTTAAACGGTTGATATGGTTTCGGTATCGGGATGCTGCCGTTATTTTACGCTAAGACGTCTCCGGTTTCTCCCCTTCGTCTTTACACTCCTGCAGGTAATCGTCAACGGCAGAATGAAAATCCTTTATAAGCTCCTCGGCGCTTTCTCCCTCATATGATATAAGCGACCTTATCCCGAGGACTTTTCCAAGGAAAACGGCGTCAGCTTCGTCGATGATCATAGAGGGTAAGCTAAAGTCGATATATATAATTGTGAATTTTTATTTAATTATCCCGATTTAATATTGACTTTACAGTCGACTGTAATGTTATAATAAAAACGACGGAGGGCGGGGTATGATAAAGATCGGCAATATGGCGAAAATTTGCGGTGTGAGCACACAGACACTGCGTTATTACGACGCGGAGGGTGTTTTGTGCGCCGACGTCACCGATAAAAACACGGGCTACAGGCTATACGACACGTCCGCCGTGGAAAAATTCCGCAAAATTCAGTTTTACAAAAGCCTCGGCTTTGAGTTAAGCGAGATAAAAGCACTTTTGAGCGCGGACGGCGAGAGCTTCCGCAATATGATGATAAAAAGAAAAAACGCCGTTATCTCAGACGTTGCCGCGGACAAGGAAAAGATAAGGAAAATCGACGAGCTGACGCGCGATCCCGACAGTATCAACTATTTTTCATTGTTCGACAGCGTGCCTTTCATCGACGATCCCGAAGTCGTGGGCAAATGGGAGCTTTGCGGCGAACTTACGGCCAGAAACGATCTGACTAAAATAAATCCCGAAGTTTCCGCTTTTGCGCACAGGGAGCTCCCGTTTCTGCCGGGCGGCGCTTTTGTGTGGATATGGTTCTGGACCAAGGGCGTTTTATACCGCCTTTTGGCGAACGGCAGCATAGCCGTTCCCAATCCCTATCGGATAGTCGAGGCGGACGGCGAAAAATACATGATACTTGAATTTATCGGCAACGACTGCATTGAAAACGGCGGCGATCCCGTGTTCCTGTTATATAGGCAGACCGATACGACGCCCTACACCGATAAAACGATAAGAAAGCGCATAGACAACACCGATCTGCCGTATATCGACGATCCCGACGTTTTGGGCGCGTGGGAAGCCGTTGATTTCGTCCGCGACATCTTTGATTTCGATCCCGAAAAGCCGCGGTGCGGGAAAAATGACCTTTGGCTTATGTATATCCGCTTTCTTCCGCGCGGCATCTGCGTCAAGACCGTTAAAACGGACAAAGCGCCAGGGGACATAGTTCTGCGCTACACTAAGGATTTTGTGCTCTGCGACAGCGAGCTGACCGCGGAAAAATACGTTATCAAAAGCATAGACGGCAGCGATTATCTGTTTTTACAGCACAAATCGGGAGATTATTCATACGGTGGACTTGAGCCGCTTTTCTACGTTTTCAGAAGAAAGGAGCTTTGATATGGTAAATCTGCCCGACGATCTGAAAAAATACGAACGCTCGCAGAAATTTAAGCCCGTTTTCGTGTTCGTCTTATGCGAGATAACTGCGGCGCTGTTTTTTGTTCTGACGAGAAACGTTATGTATCAGACGGAATATATAGCGAAATACAACGTCATAGGTCACGCGTTTTACACCGTTATATTTACCGTGCCTTTGTTCATATCGGGTATTTTCTCGGCTTTGTCGGAGAAGACGTTTTACGGGACCGTTGAAAAGGTGAAGATATCGACGACGGTTGACAGTATGAATTCTTTCAAGCCGTCAAAGGAGACGAGATACAGAAAAAACACTATTTATCTCTACGTTAAAGAAGACGGCGGAGAGGTCGAGAAATTCAGAATTTACAGCGGACGCGCAAAGGAAGGGCAGTTTCTTGAAACGTACAACAACGGCGACCGCGTTTTCCACCTTTACGGGAGCAAATACACGGTCATTATCCCGAAGCCGTCCGACACCATGTCGCAGTGCGCGGTGTGCGGCATCACGACTGATATAAACGAGGAATTCTGCCACAAATGCGGTCATACTCTGCCGCACATGATATTTAAAACGGGAGGCGAAGATGAAAAACAGGATTTTTAAATCGATACTTTTCTGGCTTTTGGCGGTGCTCGGCGGTCACCTTGCCGAATCGCTTATATTCGGCGTGGCGTTAAACACCATGGTGAGCAACGTATGGCGCGACGGATACGAGTCGAATGCCGTGGGTATAATAACCGCGTACGGAATTATTATCCATATCGTATTCTGTATCGTTTATACGATAGTCACGACGAGAAGCGTCACCTTCCGCGACGAATTCAAGGCGGAGATAAAAAACGGCGCGTCAACCGCCGCCATTTTCAAAAAGTTCTATATAAAAAATTCAGCGTACGAGATACCCGTTTACCTCGCCGTGCTTCTGCCGTTTACGGTATATTTCTCGTTTATAACGAA
>CACZOH010000138.1 GCA_902782785.1 uncultured Ruminococcus sp.
AACGTCGTCCAGGGATGCGGTGTTTACGGGATCTATTTTTATGTATCTCGCTTTGATCCCGTGCAGATTTTCCTCAAACATAACAAGACCGGACGACTCGAACAGGTCGTATCTTACGAATTTTTGATCCTCTCCCGCGGTACTTATCGTGACGGGTCCGTTCAGACCGTTCCAGGTCATTTCTATCTGTCCGACCTCGTATTCCTTTTCAAGGTCAACGGTGTATGATTTTCCGCTCTTTTTCACGTTGTCAAACGTCGCTATAGCGTCGTCTTCTGATCTCTTTTCCGGTATCTTAAACTCGGATTTGATTATATGATCGGGCATGGGCGACGGGATGCAGCGGTTTTCAACGTCATATACGACGCGCATTTCCTTTATCTCTGCCGTAGCTTCGCCGTACATATCGCCGGCGGACGACGCGGCGCGGAATTTATAAACGCCTTTGTCCACTATATAGCGGCTGTTTTCGGTGTCGTAACTGTACAGATCGTCCGCTGTTATGTCAATAACAACGGTCAGAGACTCGCCCGGCTGCAGAAGCGCGGTCTTTGCAAAACCGCAAAGCTCATATGACGGCTGCTCAAGCGTCGTTTCGGGTTTTGAAACGTATATCTGCACCGCTTCTCTGCCGGCGGCGCCGCCTTTGTTCGTCACCTTTACGGAGGCGGTGAACGTACCGTCCTTATTCTCCTTTACGGAGAAATCGGAATAATCGAATTCAGTGTACGAAAGGCCGTAGCCGAACGGATAGGCGACCTTGATGCCGAACGTTTCGTAATATCTGTAACCTACGTATATATCATCATAGTAAACGCTTTTGCCGGGGTTTCCGGGGAAATATCTGCAGCACGCCGTGTCGCTGTATGCTTCGGGCCACGTCATAGTCGTTTTTGCGCTGGGGTTGACCTCGCCCGAAAGCACTTTTGCGACGGCTTCGCCCGCGTTCTGTCCCGGATAGCCTATGAAAAGTATGGCGTCAACAAGGTCGCGCCATGATACGACCTCGATCGGAGAGCCCGTGTTGATGAGTACCGTGACCGTCTTGCCCTTAGCGTGGAAAGCGTCCGACACACGGCTTATCATATCGAACTCCGTATCGTTCAGAAGGAAATCTCCCTTTGTGACGTTGTTGTCCGCACCCTCGGTCGAGCCGCGCGTTATGACTATCACCGCGGTATCAGCGCCGTCAGCGCACTTTTCCGCGTATTCGACCGTCACGACCTTGTCCTTTGACGGGTCGGTCTTGCTGTGATCCTCACAGTTTTTGAAAATGTTTTTCTTTTCATCATAAGCGGTCAGATTCGCGTTAGAGCTGATCCCCTTCGCTATCGTCACGGTCTTCTGCGGACTTACTCCGCCCGAGCCCGAACCGCCGAAAACGGTCTTGTACGCGCCGTTACCGAAAACGGCGACGGACGTGCCTTTGGCAAAGGGCAGCGCTTTGTTTTCGTTTTTCAGAAGCACGAGAGTATCCGCCGCGGCGTCGGACGCGATTTTGCCGTTGCCCTTGAAATCGACCTTGTGATTCATTTCAAGCTTCATAAACGTCGGAGACTTCGTCACCGTATACAGTATATGCTCGCAGCAAAGATCGAGCACGTCTTTGTCGACCTTGCCGTTCTTGATCCCGGCAAGCACGTTTTCCGCGTCGTCAGCGTCGCCCGGCATTTTAAGGTCGTTCTGCGCGTTCACTTTATCCACGATCGCACCCGCGGAGCCCCAGTCGCTCATCACGGTGCCCTTATAGCCCCATTCGTCGCGCAGGATCCCCGTCAAAAGGTCCTTGTTTATCGACGTATAGGTGCCGTTCAACTGGTTGTATGACGACATAACAGACCACGGATCCGCGTTTTTGACCGCCAGCTGAAACGGCTTTAAATATATCTCGCGCAAAGCCCTCTCCGTCACGGCGGAGCTTGCCGAGCCTCTGTTAGTCTCCTGCTCGTTTGCGGCAAAATGCTTCAGACACGCGCCCGCGCCCGCGGACTGCATACCGTTTACGTATGCGGACGCGGAAAACGCCGTTAAAAGCGGGTCCTCGGAGCAGTATTCAAAGTTGCGCCCTCCGAGCACGTTTTTCTGTATATTCATACCGGGAGCAAGGACTATATCTATACCGAGAGCAAGCGAATCCCTGCCTATCCCCTCGCCTACGCCGTATATAAGACTGCCGTCCCAGGATGAAGTTATATTCATTATCGACGGATACCATACCGACGTGTTGTATCTTACGCCCGCCGGTCCGTCGTTTACTGTTATGGACGGAACTCCGAGGCGTTTTATCTCGTACGTGCCGCCGGACGCGCCGACCTTTTTCGGCTTGCTGACTCCGGTCACAAGATGCGCCTTTTCATCGTCCGTCATCTCTGCGACGACGAGGCGTATCGCGTCCTCCGTCAGCTGAACGAGTCCGTCTTTCGCTTTCAGCTCCGCAGTATCAAGAACTTCTCCGCCTTCGTCCTCAAATGCGATTTTTACGTTTATGACGCCGCCGTCGGCAGGAGCCTCAAGCTCCGCTTCGCCGGTTTTGTCAAACGTGTTTTCAACGGTTTTTCCGTCCTCCGACACCGCGGTGACGCGTATCCTTCCGTCAAGCTCCGCGGGATTTGTTTTAAGCCCGTAAGACAGAGTTATTTTATCCGATACGGCAAACGAAGTGACGTTTATTTCCGCGGATCTTACCTCCTCGGGTTCGGGTTCCGTCTCCGCGTCCGTCCCCGTCACGGTATCCGTCGTCTGTGTTTCAGTATCGGTCTGCGCGGCTGTTTCCGTGCCCGTCGTCTCCTCCAAAGGCGTACATCCCGCCGCAAGCGGCAGAATGAACAAAACCGTCAATAATACCGATAAAACGCGTTTTTTCATTTTCTTTCCTTCCGTTGCTTATTTTTCTTTATTGTCACGGCCGCCGTTACAGCCGCCGCTGCTGCCGCTGCCGCGCATACGATCGCGGGAACGAAAGCGCTGTTTTTCTTTCCGGCTGCTCCGGCGTCCGTTGTTTCCTTTGCTTCGGTTTCCGTTTCCGATACCGTTTCAACCGCCGCTTCCGATGCGGCTTGTGTGATCTCTTCCGTTTCGGTCACGGGCTCATCTTCGGTCTCAAATTCCGGCGACGGCTCTTCCGAATACGGACCGCCGTTTACCGTCCATTTGCGCAGGCTGCACACAACTTCGCCGTTTATCTCATAAGACGCCGTGACCTTCAAAACCGTCCCGTCTCCGCAGACCTCTTTATACGGCGGCACGGTAACGGCAAACGACGTTTTGCCGATCCCCTTCGACTTGTC
>CACZOH010000139.1 GCA_902782785.1 uncultured Ruminococcus sp.
AAGCAGCCGGGTTTGATCGGTTGCTTTTTTATGCCTCAACAGATACGGGTAAGACTGCGAGGCTGGTGTTCGCCTCATCCGTCACGCTTTGCGTGCCACCTTCCCCAACGGGGGAAGGCTACTCCTTCCGTCTCGACGTACCGTCGAGCCACCTCCCTCAATGAGGGAGGCTTTTATTGCGCTTTCTTTCTGTAATACGGAATGATCCTGCCTGCGGCGTCGGAGATCTTCGCTTCGTTCATGAACGTCTCCATATTGTAGAGTACTGCGATATGGCAGAGATCCGGATCCTCAAGATAACTTGTGAAATCCTGCGTGCTTGTTCTCAGATCGAGGATAACGAGGTCGAAATGCCTTGCAAGGAACGGAACGATACTGTTGCCGAAGCTGTCTTTTATAAGTAACAGCTTCTGCCGCTTCTCGCCGTTCTTTGTGACGAGCGTCACGGCGTTGTTTCCGCCGTCTCCCGTGTCGTCCGAGCCGATGAATACGCTGTATTTATCGTTTATATCCCTGTATTTCTCCTGATTGTAGAAGCCATTGAGGACCGTTTTTCTTTCGCCGTTTATGATCGTCGTGGTATAATCCGTGTCGCCCGCGTATCTGAAAAGCTCTATGGTGTCGGCTCCGCCGAATACCGCGCCCGCCTTGGCAAACGTGGTGCCGACGAACGAGGTCGTGAACGTCTCCCGCGTGAAGTCCTCAAGCGCGTACGGCTGTATCCCGTAGGATTTCATTATCTCGGCGTAAGCGTAATACGCTCCGAGCGACGTCCAGTGGTGGTCGGTCTTGTAGTAAACGTACTCGCCGCTCTCAAGGTGCGTTTTCAGCATTTCCTTCAGCTCAACGGCGCTGACCGAATCCGCGTTTATCTGGTCTGAATAAGCCTTCCAGTAAACGTTTGCGTGCGTGTCCTCGTACGGAAATACCGCGGGAAGCTTTGATTTTGCCGTATCAACGGTCCTTCCCGCCACAGCGACGCGCAGATCTATACCGTCCGGCAGACTCTGTTCGATACCGGAAAGCAGATGGACATTTGATTTTATCGTCTCCGCGGCGTCCTCGTACGTTCTGTCGCGGAACGTGCCGTCCTCGTTCTGCGTCACGCCCGTGACGCTGTCTTTTTTGATAAGATAGCCGCCCGCAAAAACAACGTCGTTGTTTTCCTGCTTCAGCATGCCTATTTCGACCGCGGCTTTTACCACGCGGAGCTGATCGCGGAACGGGAACTGATCGGCGTAATAATCGCCTATTTCGTCGGAGAAGACCTTGTAGCTGTCGCCGAGCTCGGAGATATACTCGTATTTCTCGTCCTCCGTCATCATCATAAGCTTGAGATCGCGTTTAAGATCGTTGCCTATACGAGAGAACGAAAGCGACGGGGCTTGCTTGAGCGCGCGTTTTTCGGTCTCCGAATACTCCTTGTCGGGCATTATGAAGAACATTACGCCGAAAAAGAGAATGAACGCGCAGAACGACGCCAGTATGGCGATATCGGTTTTTCTTGTTTTTGATTTCATTTCAAGCTGGCGGTCGAGAAGTATCTCAGCCTCCGGCTTTTTCTTCGGTTTCTTTACGGTTTCCGGAGCTTTGATTTCGTTTTCATTGTTGTTCATACGTCAAACCTCCTCTAAAATCTGAAATACAGGAACGGGTTGAAGCTGCTGTCGACCATATACGCCGTGCAAACGACGAGAAGAGCGACGCAGCCGACGGGAACGAGCACGCGCCAGACCTTGCCGACCTTGAGCTCGTTGAAATAAAGCTTGTAGAACAGCTTTTTCGGAAGCGGCGTGCAGGCGATTATCAGTATCGCTATGAATATGAGGTTGCGGAGCACCATATACGCGTCCGCCGTGCTTGCGAAGCCCGAGGCGCCGATACCGAACATATTCTTGAGATAAGCCCAACCCTCGCTCGTGTTCTCAAACACGAATATGAGCCAGCCGAACAGGACGATGAGAAGCGTGTAAATATGACGCACGAATCTGGGAAGCTTATCAAGCAGCTTGAGAAGAAAGCCCTTTTCCATCATAAGTATCACGCCGTAGAAAACGCCCCATAAAATATAGTTCCAGTAGGCGCCGTGCCATATTCCCGTGAGCATCCAGACGATGAAAAGGTTTCTGTACGTTTTGAAAAGGGAACAGCGCGAACCGCCCAGCGGGAAATACACGTTGTCGCGGAACCAGGTGGAAAGCGACATATGCCATCTGCGCCAGAAATCCGTTATGGAGTCGGCTATGTAGGGATAATTGAAGTTTTCGAGGAATCGGAAGCCCATCATCTTGCCCAGGCCTATCGCCATATCGGAATAAGCGGAGAAGTCGAAATAAAGCTGAAGCGAATAGAAGATTATGCCGAGCCAGGCGGCGACGACCGTGCGCTCTCCCATCGGAACGCCGCGAATGTTCGACCATAACTGACCGACGACGTTTGCGAAGAGTATCTTTTTGCCGAGACCCGCCATGAACGTGCGTATGCCCGACGCAAAGAGATCAACGGTCTCGTGACGCTCGTTCAGCGCGTCGTCAACGTCCTTGTATCTTACGATGGGACCGGCGATAAGCTGCGGGAAAAGCGTTACGTACGCGCCGAAGGACGTTATGCGCTTCTGCACGGACGCGTCGCCTCTGTAAACGTCTAT
>CACZOH010000140.1 GCA_902782785.1 uncultured Ruminococcus sp.
GACGCGCGGACCGAATTCCGCCTCAAGCTCCGCCGCCGTCGTCTGCGTATCCTCAACGGTATCGTGCAGGACGCACGCCGCAAGCACCTCTCTGTCCTCCGTTACCGAGGCGGCTATTACCGCGACCTCAAGCGGATGGATGATATACGGCAGATCTCCTATTTTGCGTTTTTTGCCCTCGTGCGCTTTTGCGGCGAACAAAACCGCTTTTTCAAATAAATCCATCTGTTCCCCGCTTATATGTTCTTTCTTATTTTCAATATGTTTTTGCCGTCTTTGTATTCGTAGCTTACGCCGTCCATCGTCTTTTTGACGAGGAACACGCCGAGACCGCCTATTTTCCTGTCTTCCGCGGACAGAGTGATATCCGGCTCCTCCACCTCGTTCAGCGGATCGAACGGACGTCCGCTGTCTATAAACGTTATCACAACGGCCGTCGGATCATCCTCGACCTCTATCTGCACGGTGGCGGAACCGGTCTTCTGATCGTAAGCGTATTTCGCTATATTTCCGAAAAGCTCGTCTATTGCGACGTCTATCTGTATTTCGGCTTTAGGCGGACAGTCAAGATTTTCAAGCTCCGCGTTTATGAAATCCGTTACGGTGTCGATATTCGCTATTGTGGCATCAACCGTTATTTCCTTTACGTTTTTCATTTTTTCATCCTCTTTTTTTCCAATATAGTGTACGCACAGCATTGTTATGTCGTCAAACTGCGGGTCGTTTGAAACAAATTCGTTAATCGCGGAGGCGACGGAGCCGACAATTTCTTTCGGCGTTCCGTCCTCCGATCCGACAAGCGCCTTTAATATACGGTGCAGCTCAAACATATCACCGTCCTCGCGCTTTGCCTCGGGAACTCCGTCCGTATAAACGAAAAGCTTTGAACCGGAGGATAACGTCTTTTCAAATTCCTCGTAATGACGGTCGGGAAACGCTCCGATCACTATGCCGTGGCGGCTCCTGTCAAACTCAAAGCTGCCGTCCGCATCTTTGAATACGGGGTATTCGTGTCCGGCGTTCGCCCATACGAGAACTCCGGTCCTGAGGTCGAGCTTGCCGAGCCACACGGTAACGAACATTTCCTCACGGTTGTTTGAGCAGATCTGATCGTTCACGGACCGCAGTACCTCGCCGGGGCTCTTCCCCGACATGGCGTTGTTCTGTATCATTATCATCGTCATCATCATAAACAGCGCAGCCGGCACGCCCTTGCCGGAAACGTCCGCTATCACGATACAGAGGTGATCCTCATCCGTCAGGAAAAAGTCGTAAAAGTCGCCGCCGACCTCCTTAGCGGGCGTCATACTCGCGTAGATGTCAAAATCCTTTCTTTCGGGAAACGCCGGGAAAACGTTCGGCAGCATATCCGCCTGTATCCTCTGAGCGAGCGCCAGCTCCGCGCCGACGCGCTCCTTTTCCTTTGTTATTTCGGCGAGATTTTTTTCATAGTCCGCTAAATCGTTTTCCATATCCGCCATGGTGAGCGCCAGGTTTTCTATTTCGTCTCCCGTTCTGATGCTCAGATTTTTAAACGTGTCTGTCGGATTATTACCATCTTTTTTATTTTTTATGTATTCGCCCGCCGCTTCCGCTATTCTGTTTACGGGATCAACGAGCTTTTTCTTCATATGAAGCGCCATCAGAACGGCCACGGCATTGACGAGCACGAACATTGAGAGCGTGTACTGCAAAAGAAACGACTTCATTCCGTTTATGACGTTCTGCATCGAAACGTCCGCCAGAATAAACGCGTAGATCTCCCCGTTTTCACGGTAAAGCGGTATTCCGCTCGTGCCTAACCACCCGTCGTTTTCCGTTTTATCAATATAATACGTGCGTCTTTCGCCGTCCGCATTCAGAAACCTCTCCGTTTCCTTTTTCGGTACGCTGTCCCATTCGCCCGGGTGACAGTAATCCTCATCACCCTCCGCGGGGTCGAGTATATAGACTAATCTGTAACCGTCTTCAACGTACATCGCAAGATAAATATCGTAAACATCGCTTGAATTGAGAAAATCAAGCAGGATGCCCGATATAAGCTTGTAATCCTCTCTTTCCGTTATATCCGCAAAGGAGGGCGGCGCGTCTTTTTCCGCGTTCTTTTTCTGTTCTTCCGTCAGCGCGTTATATCTGGCCATTACCTCGCTGCAGAGCGGCTCCGGGTCAGTCACCTTGTTGATTATGCTCGCGGCGCTGCGCGTCAGATTGTACGCATCGCCTATATACCGACTGCCCAAAGCGAAGGCGTAAAGTCCGAGACCTATCAGAAGCGCGACGACTCCGAGGATCACGGCTCCCGCGATCGCGGCGCGGAAGGTACGCGCGGCAAGAGAATAATGACGCCTTTGCAGCTTATTCATTTCTCTTATGCTTTTTTCGGGCATACCTTTATCCTCCGACATCCGTTATGCTTATTATAACAAAAATTCAAATAATTGTCAATGATATAATTTTAATATTTTGTGCGCAAATCATCCGCCGAAGCCAACGCGTATGCGTCTTTCAAGCTTCTCGCTGAATTCCTCCTCGGACGAGGCGGCTATAAAATCCTCTCTGTCAAGGCTTACCGTGCTTTTGCCGGAAAGCGCCGCGCGCAAAGCGCCCTTTGACCACGTTCTTTCGTACAAGTTTCTCACGTATCTCGCGTTTGCAAATTCGCGCGATTCTATGAACTCGTCCGGCAGACGTTCAAAGAAGCTGCGCGCTTCGTTTTCCAGCGCCTCCGTGTATTCGAAATGCTTTCTTACCATAAGCATGAATATCTCAAAAAGCTGCGTTTTCGTGTAGCTTTTGAACGTAAGTATATACGGCATACGGCTGCGCAGACCGGAGTTGCCCTGCATGAGAGTTTCCATATCGTCCGTATAGCCCGCCATTATTACAAGCATATCGTCTCTGTGGTTTTCCATCTCCGCGATCAGCGTGGTCAGCGCCTCTTTGCCGTAATCGTTCGTCTGATGTTCGCCGTCGTACAGCGCGTAAGCCTCGTCTATGAACAGGACTGAGCCGTAGGCGTCGCGGCAGATAGAAGCCGTTTTGACAGCCGTCTGACCGACGTATTCCGCGCAGAGAGCGCGGGCGGAATACTCAAGGAACGCGCCCTTGCGCAGTATTCCCTCTTCTCTGAATATCTTTCCGATTATGCGCGCGACCGTTGTTTTTCCCGTTCCGGGAGCGCCGACAAAGCGCATATGTATGCACGGTCTGTCAAGCTTATCGTTATTCATAGACATTTTGACCTGCGCCGCTATCTCTGAAACGCGCTCCGCTATCGACTCCATGCCGATAAGCTCTCTCAGCTCTTCGTAACCGCTCTTTTCGTTTTTCTCAGGCAGAAGCGAAGCGAAATCGTCCCTTACCATCAGCCTGCGGTCGGTCTCGCTTCCGCGAGCATCGATATCCGCGTCGTGCTTCGCTTTTTCAAGTATCATCTGATGCACGACCTTTTCCGAGGTCTTGAAGCCGTAAAATCTGCCGTCCTTCTTCTCGCGTCTTATACGCTCGAAAAAGAGCTCCGAAAGTATGGAATTCATACTGTAACCCTGCGACAATACGGTGTCCCACATATGTTCAAGCAGAACGTAATCGTGGAGCGGCGGGACCTTGACCGTGCGCAGAAGCATCTGATCCGACAGGATATCCGCTATGTTGTCAAGCGATTTCTTTTCAAGGAACGGCACGCGGAATACGAAAACGTATTTGTTCTGATACGGATAAAGCCTCCTCACAAAGCGGCGCAGCTCATCCGTCTTATCACCCTCAAGGAACCAGCTTATGTCAAGCCCAACCATATTGAGCGTAAGCTCCTCGTCCTTGACGTTCAGCGTGTCCAGGACGTCCGAAATGCCCGTCAGCTCGCCCTCCGACTCCTTGCCGACGCGGAATTCTATGTACTGCGTACGTTTTTCCACGCTTTCCTCATATACCTTCATCCTCTGTAAATAATTGCCGAACGAAGATAAAAGCGTCGTGAAGCCGCACCCCTGATCTATGGCGAACAGATAGTTCTGCATCCGGAACGCCTTCATCGCGCCTCTTTCCTTCAGAAGCGGGATCGAATCCGTAAGCTCGACGATAAGCTTCTGGTATTCCTCCACACCGTAATAAACGGTGAGTATGGTATACATCAAGGACGACGTGTCGCCCTCCTCGTCCGCGTGCGTGAGAACGCTTATCACGCCGGGATCGTCCGGGAATATCGAAGCCCACGTTTTTCTGATTATATCCTCGCAGTCCGCTCTGTGTGAAACCTGAAGTCTGAAAAGCGCAAAAGTGTATCTGTAAAGCAAAAGTTCCGGCGAATACTCCTTGTCAAGGCTGTCGCGAAGCTTGAAAATAACGTCTGTACCGTTTTCGTTTTTCTCCTGTATAAACGAGCAGGAAAACCCGACGCGAACAAAATACGCAGGCATATCATTTATCCTCCTTATCCGTGCTTTCGTCAAGCTTTATCTTTTCTTCCGTCTGCACGGAAAAATCCTCTTCATCTTCTCCGTCCTCTTCGTCCCCGTCCGGGCCGTCCGTATCCTTCGGCAGGGGAAGCGCGGAATAAAGGGCGACGAGCGCGCCGCTTATGAGCACGGCGCCGCATATATCCGTAAGCCAGTGAACGCCGGAAATGAGTCTGCCGGCGACGGCTGTTATGATAAGCGCCGTACAGAATATCTTAGCCGCAAGGCTCAAGGCTTTGTTTTTGATATACTTATCGAAGACGAGTATCGCCGCGCCGAATATGACGCAGGCGACCATCGTGTGGGACGACGGGAAAGAAGCCTCGGCTTCCGTGGGCCTTAAGTTTATGACAACTTTTTCAAACAGGAAATACAGAGCGACAACTGCAATGTAAAGCCCGCCCATATATAATATTTCGCGGTCAACTTTTTTAATGCTTCTCCGCTTTATCAGCTGTATAAGACCGAGGACCGTGAAAAACGCGGCTATGAGGATGGATATCGCCGCTATGACGTCCGTCAGCTTGTCCCATAAGCCGTTGACCCCGGTAAATCCGTGCACGGCGAGATTTATATGAGAAAGACCTATTTCGCCTCCGACGGCGTTCTCTTTGACGTCGACCGTCTTAAGCAATACTATCAGAACGGTGAACAAAAGAAAAAGTGAGGCTGATATGACGTATTTAACTTTGCTTTTCATTATGACCTCCCGAAAAAGCCGATAGTCGTTATTTGTCGTTTTATTATAACATATTCATTTTGTAATTTCAATACTTAAAAATAAATTTATTATTTTTTTGTAAACATCGGCGCAAGGCGTGAAAATATCGTAAACAATTTACCTCTGACCTTTACAAAAGCCGCCGTCCGTGTTATAATGAAAAAAAAACAGGAGGATCACATCATGGCAGACCGCATAGTATTAAACACGATTTCCTACCACGGACACGGAGCGATAGACAACATCGTGCCCGAGCTTACCGCAAGAGGCTTTACAAAAGCATTTCTCACCTCGGACGCAGACCTTGTAAAGTTCGGCGTTACGAAAAAGGTGACGGATTTGCTTGACAAAGCCGGCTTTCCCTATACCGTATACAGCGATATAAAACCCAACCCCACGATAGAAAACGTCAAAAACGGCGTCGCCGCGTTCAAAGCGTCGGGAGCCGACTGTATGATCGCACTCGGCGGCGGCTCGAGCATGGACACCGCAAAGGCGATAGGAATCATAATAAACAACCCCGAGTTTGAGGACGTCCGTTCGCTCGAGGGCGTCGCGCCTACGAAAAAGCACGCCGTATTCACGATAGCGGTACCCACTACGGCGGGAACAGCCGCGGAGGTAACCATAAACTACGTTATAACCGACGTGGAGAAAAAGCGCAAATTCGTATGCGTCGACGTAAACGATATACCGGAGATCGCCGTGGTCGATCCCGATATGATGGCGACCATGCCGAAAGGTTTGACCGCCGCGACGGGTATGGACGCGCTTACTCACGCGATAGAGGGATATATAACGAAGGGTCACTGCGCGATAAGCGATATGTTCCATCTTGAAGCGATACGCCTCATCTCAAAAAGCCTGCGCGGCGCGGTACAGAACACACCCGAGGGTCGCGAGGGAATGGCGCTCGGTCAGTATATAGCCGGTATGGGCTTCTCAAACGTAGGTTTGGGCATAGTCCACAGCATGGCGCACGGACTTTCGGCGCTTTACGATACGCCGCACGGCGTAGCCTGCGCGATACTTCTGCCCGTGGGACTTGACTACAACAAGCCCACGTCGTACAAGCGCTACCGCGCGATAGGCAAGGCCATGGAGGTCCCGGGCATAGACGGCATGACCGATGAGGAAGCCGCAGACGCTACTATAGCCGCCGTCCGCAAGCTCTCCGCCGACGTCGGCATCCCCGCAAACCTCAAGGGGATATTAAAGGAGGAGGACGTACAGTTCTTATCCGAATCCGCATACGCCGACGCCTGCCGTCCCGGCAACCCGCGTGAAACGAGCGTTGAGGAAATAAAAGAGCTTTACAGAAGCCAGCTGTAAAATAACGCAAAAAAAAACAAACCGCCGGGCGCGGTTTGTTTTGTTATTACTTTAAAACTCGGAAATATGTTCTCTTACAAACTTCATAAGAGGCACGCTGACGGGCTCAAGCTCATAAGAAGCGTCGTCGTAGTCGTCAAACGGATAGCGCTTTGTCTGCGCTTCGTATTCATATATGCTGTTTATCTCAAACGACGACAGATCATTTAAATCTATGTTGTTATCGGTAACGAATTTAACAAACAAATCTTTCTGCTCCGTCGCGCCTATGGCTTCAAGGCAGTCCGCAAGCTCCGACGCGGTCTCTCGGCTCGAATTGACGAAATACTGGCAAAGCCCGCCGTTTTGAAGTTCGATCTCGTAATACGATACAACGTAAAACACCAATTCGGCGTAAGACAGAGTTTTCATACCCTCTTTGACGCTGTCGTATTTATCGACCTTTGCGTCGGTACGGTAAAGCAAGGCGTCGAATAATTCCCCGTCGTCAAGCTTTTCAAGCTCGGATACGGACATGTTTATATATTTCCTTTCAAGTGATTTGAAAACGCATCCCGTAAATGCGGATACGGTGATGACACATAATAATATGAGCGTGATTGCCTTTTTCATAATAGCTCCTGACATTTTTTTGCGGGCTGATTTTGTTCTCTTGTGGGTTGTCGGGTGGGAAACCGCCCGTTTTTGTCGGCTCTGCCGACACCTTATATCATTCCGGATATTCTACGACGGTCGCGGTCTGTGTACGCGGTTCCAGCGTGAATTTGAAGACCCGCTTCGTATCGTCTTCAAACCCGTCCTCGGTGACGAGCGCCATATAATAATCGTAAACGGCTTTGCCTAAGTATCCGCTTTCGTACGCCTCGTTATACATCGCTCTGTATTCACGAAGCGCCATATCCGTTTTGAACGTCAGCTTTTTGGTCATCTTTTCAAACGTACAGGTGACTATCATTTCACCCTTTTCATATTTACCCTCGTACGTCTCGGAGGTCATGAATTCTCCCAGCGCTTCGTCCGTATCGGTAAATTCGCTGTACATTATGCATACTCCGTCCGGCTGCAGCGTCAGAAGCATATTGTCGGACGCCACGTAATACTGATTTTCTCCGATATTTATGCCCGTGACTGTCCTGTACGCCTTCATCTCCTCCTTATCGAGTATGATATCGCCGCCTTTTGCTTTGCCCTGCTCCGATATTGCGATCATCTGACTCAACGTATCCTCATACTCTTCGGCCGTAGCCTCGTATCCGCCCTCGTCCATGGATTTTATCAGCATATTATACATTTTATCGTCTATCGCCTGCGCGGAATACGTGGCGTCTATCAGAGATTTATACGCGTTTTTGTTCGCCGTATTCTCAAAAACCGTTTTTATAACAATCCGCTTTTCCTCGATAGATATGCGCGTCGGACCATCCGTCTCCTTATAATCGCCGATATACAAAACCTCCGTGCGCACGGGGAAGCCGGCGCTGTCGTTTACCGAGTAAAAGCTGATCTCAAACGTACCGTCGCCGTACAGCACAAGCGTCGGCTCCTCGCTGTCCGCGCTTAAGAAAGCCGAATAAAGCTCATACTTTTCGGGCACGAAAGGCAATACGATCTCGATCTTCTGACCTATATTGCTGTATTCGATTTTGGTTTTGCTTTTCGCCTCGGCTTTTATGTCAAAGCCCTCGGCTTTCATCGTTACACTGAAATCAAGCTCGGCGTCAACTGCTGTGATATAGCCGTCCTTTGATATCGTGCTTGTCAGAGTAAACGAGGTGACCTCGGCTTTTACGTCCGTCGCGCCGCCTTCTTCAAAGCTCTTTTTGAAATCGCCTATCGCATCGTTTGAATACGCGGTTATCTCTTCGTTATCGAATTCCGCCGTTACGGTACGTGTGCCGTCACCGTTTTCCGTATATTGCGCGGTTTTGAACTCGAACTTCATAGTGTCGATATCCTGCGAGACGGCGTCGGTGACAAGCGCGGCGAACGCCGATACTTCGGCGCTGTCCTTTTTCGCTTTGGCAAAATTCCTGTCCGTATCTCTTTTATAGATTATTTCGTCTCCCGCCGCGAAAACGTCGACCGACGACGTCGTTTCAACGCCCGACGTTGACGAACGGGCGCTCTGATGCAGCTCTATCATACCGTCCGAGCCGCTGTGTTTTACCTCCGTGACCTTCGAGGTCTCGTTTATCTTGCGCGTGAGACCTACGTACTCCGCGACTATCCTCCATTCCTCCGTCTCCGTGTAGCAGAAGTCGCGCTCCGCCGCCGTTTTTTCGTACGCGGCTTTGCACAGATCGTAGTATTCTCCGGTATCGTCATCCGTGACCGCGTCCGTTTCCGTTTCGGGCTCGGTCTCCGTTTCGGTCTCCGTTTCGGTTTCCGTCTGCTCCGGCGCCACAGTGACTTCTTCCGTATTTGGCGCGGGTATCAGATTTTTGCACGCGGCAAGCGGCAGTAAGAAAAGCATGGCAAGTAAAACAGCGGTAATTTTTTTCATAATATCTCCTATCTGACGTTGATGCCGCCGTTTATTATGACGAAATCCACGTTTTTCTCATTCGTATCAAACGTATTATCGGGATCCGCGGTCGCGGTGACGGCGTACGTATCGCCCGTTTTCGCTCCGTCCGGCACCTCAAAGGTCAAAGTAACGAAAACCGTGTCGGCTGTCAGCGCTCTCGCGGGATTCAGCGTCAGCCAGTTGAACATGAACGGCGGCTTGACTTTTGACCAGTCGGGTTCTCCGTTTTCACCGGTTTTTTCGGGGACGCTTGTCATACCGCCGCCCGGCGCGTATTTTGCGTCTTTCAGCTTCAGCCTGCCGTCCCATTTTACGACAAGCGCGGCGGACATCAGCTCGGTCACGTTTTCAAAACTGATCCGCACGTCTGCCGTGCTTTCCGCTCTCGCCGTGACCGTTTCGATCTTTATATTGAGTTTTTCGTTCTTCTCGGGCGCCGTCTCCGGCGCTTCCGTCGTTTCCGTTCCGGCCGCGGTTTCCGTTTCAGCCGCCGTTGTCACCTCCGGCGTCGTTTCGGTATCCGTTTCCGTCTCCGTCCCGGTTTCGGGCTCCGTTTCTGTCGACCCCGCGTTTTCGTTTTCCGTATCCGTCTCCTTTGCGGTCTCCGCTTCCGTTTCCGTGGCAGCGGTACCCGCCGTTTCCGCGGAGGTCTCCTCCGACACAGCCGGCGGCGTCTCCCGCACGCAGGAAAACGCTGAGAACGCGATCGCCCAAAGGATCAGAACAGCAGCAATACGTTTCATTTCAAATCTTTTCTTTCTTTATATTCTTCTGTTAACGGACCTCGCAGCCTCCCCATTCGACGACGGTGAAGCCGGTTCTTTGCGGCGTTTCAATGGTTTGCGGTGTTATCTTAGCGGCATTTTCAAGCGGTTTATACGCCATAAATACGCGGATTATTGTGTCCGGCGCCGGCGTTACGGTTAGCTTTGCGGTGTCCGTGTAGGCGGTTGTCTGGAACGAGATAAGATTATATTCGTTATCCTGCATTATCGGAAGCCAATAGATTATGAATTCGTTTGCTTCTTTTGCGTTCAGTCCGAGCTTCAGTAGTATTTCAGATAAAAACGCGGCGGTGTCGGAGCCTTTTACGCAGAAGCCCGTGCTGAAATCGTATTCGGCATCTCCCGCGCCCTCCCAGTACAGCGCGTAATACTGCCTGCCGTC
>CACZOH010000141.1 GCA_902782785.1 uncultured Ruminococcus sp.
ACAGAGCCGGCGACGGCGTGGTGATAGCGTACGACAGCAGGAACAATTCAAAGCTGTTTGCCGAAACGGCGGCACAGGTGCTTTGCGGCAACGGGATCAAAACGTATCTGTTCGAGGCGCTGCGCCCGACGCCCGTGCTGTCGTTTGCGGTCAGATATCTGAAATGCGCGGCGGGCGTCAACGTGACCGCGTCGCACAATCCGAAGCAGTATAACGGCTACAAGGCGTACTGGGAGGACGGGGCGCAGCTTTCGCCCGCTCTCGCGGATAAGGTCTCCGCTTATATGAGCAAGGTCGACGTGCTCGACGGTATAAAAAAACTGCCGCTTGAGGAGGCGGAGAATAAAGGAATATTAATATATATAGGAGAAGACGTTGACGAGCCGTATCTGAAGGCGGTGGAGGCCCAGCTGATAGACCGCGAGACCGTGTCTTTTGCATCCGATCTCAGTATAGTCTATTCTCCGCTCAACGGCGCGGGATATAAGATGGTACCGGAAATACTCAGAAGGATAGGCATCAGAAATCTGCGTATAGTGCCCGAGCAGGCGGAGCCGGACGGAGAATTTCCGACCACCCCGTTCCCGAACCCCGAATTCAAGCAGGTGTTCGAGCCCGGTATCAGGATAGCGGACGAGATAGGCTCCGACCTTATAATCGCCACAGACCCTGACGCGGACAGAATGGGCATCGCCGTAAGACAGAAGAACGGCGAGTTCGTAACGCTGACGGGAAACCAGCAGGGCGCGCTGCTCGTCGAATATATAATCACGGCGCTCAAGCATACGGGAAAATATCCGAAGCATCCGTATATCATAAAGAGCTTCGTTTCAACGGAGCTTGCGGCAAAGATCGCAAAGGTCAACGGATGTGACTGTTACGACGTTTTCACGGGCTTCAAATATATAGGCGAAAAGGTCAACGAGACCGAAAACGACGAAACGGACACGCATTTCCTGCTCGGCTTCGAGGAGTCGTGCGGATATCTGCGCGGAACGTACGCGAGGGACAAGGACGCGGTCGTCGCGTCTATGCTCATCTGCGAGGCGGCGGCGTACTATTCGCAGAAGGGCAAAAACCTCTACGACGCGATGCAGGATATATATGAAAAATACGGCTATTACCGCGAGGCTACCGACAGCGTCGTGATGGAGGGACTTGACGGGCTTGAAAAAATGGCGGCTCTCATGCAGTCGCTCCGAAACGATCCCCCGCGCGAATTCGAGGGCGTGAAGATAGACAGCTATATCGATTACGCCGTCCCCGCGGAATACGACCTGAAAAAAGGCACGGAAAAGCGCCTCGCCGGCGACACGACGAATTCTCTGTATTACAAGCTCGGCGACGACGTCGTGGTCATCCGCCCGTCCGGCACGGAGCCGAAAATAAAGTTTTACTATATGGTATCCGAGAAGACCGCGGAAAAAGCGGATAAAAAGCTTGCGAAATTCAGAAGGATACCCAAATCAATAACGGGCTGACGTTTTACGGAAATTACGGCTCATATACGGTACCGGTCTCACCGGTGCCGTTTTTTATTGTCTCCAACCGCGTTCGCCGCCCCGTCCGGGGCGTTTCCGGAGATAAAGACCCGGGGCTTCGGGAACGATCATTTGTTTCATTATACTTTGAAAATCAAGCGTTGTAAAACGGATCTGACAAAATAATAACAGCTTCATTTTTTGATTTTATTTATACTCAAACCTTGACAAACCGGGATTTATGTGCTAAAATAAGAAAAAAACAAAAAAAGGAAGTGAGAACTGTGGACAACTGCGACGGTAAGCCCCGAAGTAGGCTGATTGGTATAACGGAATACGTCACGCGGCTGTCTGCGGCTCTGCCCTTATAGCCTTTTGTCCGTTTTCCGTCGTACCGCCAGAGAAAGGGCGGTTTTTGTATTTTTTAAAAAACGGAGGTAAAAAATGGACGAGGAAAAGAAGAATAACGAAGAAGAAATAAAGGGACCCGAAGAAAACGCGGAGGAGGTCGACTTCACCTCCGAGCAGGATTACGTCGGCGAGATCATAGATCTGATACGCTCCGGCGTATCAGACGAAGAGCTGAAGGAACAGCTCGGCAATTACCATGAAAACGACGTTGCGGGCGCGTTTGAACAGCTGGAGCCGGACGAGCGCAAGCGTTTGTACGAGGTCCTCGGCGCGGAGGCGTTCTCAGAAATATTCGCCTACGTTGAAAACGTTGAGCAGTACATTGAGGAAATGGGCGTTTCCACCGCAGCCAAGGTCCTTGAAAACATGGACTCCGACGACGCTATCGACATACTTGACGAGATAGACGACGAGACGGAGAAAAAAATAGTAAGTTTGATGGATGAGGAATCAAGCCAGGACATCCAGCTTATCCGTTCATATGACGAGGACGAGATAGGCAGCAAGATGACGACGAACTTCATCCTGATCAAAAACGATCTTACCATAAAGCAGGCGATGAGCTCGCTTGTGGAGCAGGCGGGAGAAAACGACAACATCTCGACCATATACGTTGAGGACAAGGACGAGAGATTTTACGGCGCGATAGCGTTGACCGATCTTATCCGGGCGCGCGTTCAGGATCAGCTTGAACCGCTTATAAGTACGTCGTACCCGTACGTTACGGACCACGAAAAGATCTCGGACTGCTTGGAGCGCATCCGCGAATACACGGAGGATTCGTTCCCGGTGCTTACCGAGGAAGGCAAGCTCATAGGTATCATAACCGCTCAGGACATAGTCGAAGTCGTTGACGAAGAGTTCAGCGAGGACTACGCAAAGCTGGCAGGTCTTACCGCGGAGGAGGATCTGAACGAGCCGATACACGCGAGCATCAAAAAGAGGATACCGTGGCTCATCACGCTTCTCTTCCTCGGACTTATCGTCTCCTCGGCGATAGGCATATTCGAGCAGAGCGTTCTGATAGTTTTACCGATACTTGCGACGTTCCAGTCGATGGTATTCGATATGGCGGGAAACACGGGCACGCAGTCGCTTGCGGTCACGATACGCGTTCTTATGGACGAGGGCATCGGCGCAAAGCAGAAGGCAAAGCTGATATTCAAGGAAGTGCGCGTCGGTATGTGCAACGGCCTGATATTGGGCTCCGCCGCGTTTGTCGTCGTAGGCGCCTTCATAATGCTTTTCAGACGCAGCTCGGTAACGTATTCAACGTTCCCCGAACTTATGAGATACGCTTTCACGATATCCGGCTGCATCGCTTTCGCCCTGTTCGTATCCATGATAATAGCGAGCCTTATAGGCACAACGATACCGATGATACTTCACAAGATAGGCATCGACCCCGCCGTGGCGTCGGGACCGATGATAACGACGGTGAACGACCTTGTGGCGACGATGGTCTACTACGGACTGTCCCTGCTGTTCCTCGTAAACCTGTTCCATATGGGTATTGCCGTTCCTCCGGGCTGATCAAAAAAACTTTTGCCGGGTGCATCAAAAAGCACCCGGCGTTTTTTTATTTCCGTTCTGACGTTTTTTATTTCAGCTTAACGGATTTTACGTATATCACGTCACCATCGGCACAGGAGTCAAAATAATCGAATCTTATCCTGTTTATCCTGCCGCGAAAGAAAGACAGCTCTCCGACGTTGACCTTGAGCGTGTGATACTCTCCGTCCTTTATAAGGCTTTCCCTCGTTCTCTCGGAGCCGTCCGGATTCATCTTATCTCCCGTGCAGAGGAAGAAATCCGCGACGTATCCGTTGTTTTTGTTTTCGTTAGGTATCATATACTCTATTTCAAGCGTTTTGTAATCCTCTGCCATAAGCGGTACGGAGCTTCCGGTATAGTCTATCATGACCTGCGGATCGTTCGCGCTCGAAACCTTGAACTGAAGCGCCTTTTCCTTTGAGCTGTACGATATCTCCGTGTTGTAAGGCGTGTTTATCACCGCTTTGTTCCCCTCGACCGACAGATCTATATTCGTATAATCCGTGTCTATCACTCTCATTGAAACGTAGTTTTTATGAAGCGAGGCGTTATTTGAAAAATCCTTGTTTTTCATAAACGTCGCTCTTATCTGTTCCACGGTTCCGGTCGTTATGAGATAGCTGTATTCAATGGGATCGAACGAGACGATTTTCAGCATATTCAGCGGCGCGACGTAGTTCGTGGCTCCGTTATACGGGTCCTTTGAGCCGTTGTAGCTGAATTTGCCCGCGTAAAACTGGTCTACGTTCGGAACGTAAAGCCCCACGCCGAAGCCGGACTGTTTTGCCGTCCACGCGCACCACGTCTCAGTGTTCTCCTCTTTTATCGCAAAACGGCAGCTTTCCGCGTATCTCGCGTCGCCCCAGAACTGCAGATCGTCGCGGTATGACAGCGTGTCGCCCGTCCAGGGTTTGGCGCCGTTGTACCACGTAAATCTGTCAAGATAGCTTACTGTGTAAAACGCGGGAAGCTCCTGATGCGAATATCCGTGCTGCCAGCCCGAGAAGTCGACGAACCTGTTGTCGACTCTTAACGTATCCGCGCTCAGGGTATATTTGTTTTCCATGTAGCTTCTTGAGATCTTGTTGTTGAGCGACCAGTCCTGCGGCTGAGCTTTTATGTAAACGTAATTCTCGCCGACCTCAATATCTATGAGCCTGCTCGGGTTTCCGTACTGGTCGCCGCCCTGAACGGGATTGTACGACCATCTTGAGCCGTTGTACGTTCCGGGCGTGTACTGGCTGTTGCCCGACGTGCCGTAATATGACTGCTGCACAAGTCTTCCCGTATCGGCGCGGTTTATAAGATTCGTAAGCCCGTTTATACTGCTCGTCTTATCTTCTATGTAGTTTATGCCGCCGCCCCACGAGAGCTGGATGCCGACCTTGAATCTGTCGTTTTCAACGTAATGCGTTTTGCTGTTATATACCTGTATCAGCTCCGTTTTTATCTCGGAAAGCGAGAAATCCGTTTCTTTACCGTCGCACGTTTTTACCGTTATCTGCCTGATATTCCTTGCTTTCGCGTTGTTCAGATACGCTGATATGAGTCCGTTGAAACTGACGTTGTTTCCCGCTTCAAGATAGAAATCATCAGTCTTCTCCGCACCGGATACCGTGTATCCGACGGATATCTGCAGGGCTCTGCCCGACGAGTATTTAAAGCTCATACGGTTGAAATCCTTATTAAACGGATCGTCCTTTATATTCATAACGAAACCGGATTTTACGGTAAACGTCTTTTTGTCCGCTTTACTGCTTCCGCTCGCCGTGTATTTTATGCCGTTGTCCGTCGTATAAACGTCCTCCGGCGGGTCGACGGGCTGTTTTTCCGTCGTCGGCTCCGCGGTCGTTTCCTTTACCGTTTCCGTTTCTTTTTCGGTCTCCTTTGCTGTCGTCTCTTTCTCTGTCTCCGTTTCTTTCGCCGTTGTTTCCGCCGCCGTGGTCTCCGCCGTGGTTGTCTCCTCCGCGGTCGTCGTCTCCTCTGCGGTGACTTCCTCCGCCGTGGTTTCATTCACAGACGTTTCTTCTGCCGCGGTCTCCTCCGTTGTTGTTATTTCCGTTGTTGTTTCCTTTGTTGTATCTTCCGCTTTCGCCGTTGTTTCGGCTTTTGTTCCGGTTTCCGTCGTCACCGCATCGGGTGAGGATACGCACGCGCTCAGCTGAAACAGCGTAAGCACGGCGATAATGATCGAAAAAATGCGGATTTTTACGGTTTTGCTCATAGATCTGACCTCTCTTTTTATATTGATTTTATTATATCACCGTTTATTTGAGATTTCAACGGATAATCCTTTACCAAAATCCGAAAATTCTTGACAAAAAAAGAATTGTTTGTTATAATATAAAAAAAGCGGTCGGGGGTATTTGTATGATATACAATGAGTATAAAAGAGAGAAGCTGTCCGCGCTGGGTTTACGCATAACGGACGGCGCGGGGACGGCGGCCGGGCTTCCGGAAATCGCCGTATCTGCCGGAGTAAACTATTACGAAAGCGGCTGCGGCAGCTCCGGTTCGGATTTCAAGGCGGTCTGCGGCGCACTTTCGCGTCACCCGCGCGAAGGCTTTCTTCTCGCCGCGGGCTTTCCCGGTCACGACCCCTTGAACACGGAAAAAGCCGACGCGGTGTTTGAGACGCAGCTGAAGGAATGCGGCGTTTCTTATTTTGATTTTTACGCGTTTGAGGACGTCTCGGAGGCGACCGTAAACGGTTATCTCAATTTTGAATACGGCGTTTTCGACCATCTTATGAAACAGCGCGTGGATAAAAGGATCAGGCACCTCGGTCTTTCGACAAACGGCGCCGCCGCCCCGCTCAAGCGGTTTCTTGACAGCTACGGGCAGTTTATGGAATTCTGCCGCGTGAAATTCGACGGACGTGACAACAAAGACACGTCAGAGCTTCTGAAGCGCTTTATGATACCCGTGTTTGCGGAGATCCCGGAGTTTGACGAAAGCCTTGTCAAAAGCCTCAAAGAAAATCCCGGTATCAGCCTGATAATCGCAAACGTCAAAGACGCGGAGCAGTTGAACAAATACGTTGAAATATTCAAATAAAAACTGACCGTATTTCAATATTGCTTTACCGCGTATTTTGCTTCTCTGTTGTAACCGATAACGACGGATGCGAATATGAAGCACGATATGCCGAGACAGATCACGCCGAGAGCCTCGACCCATTGAAGCAGAATGAAAAATCCTATTGAGCTCATTATCACAAACACACCCATAATGATAAGCGCGACGGGCACCACGGATAACGTGTATTTTTCAAAAACTTTGCCGTTTACGATGCGCAGAGCTTTTATACCCGCTAAGATCAGCGGCAGTAAACAGAATATTTCACCCGCAAGCCAGATGATGAGGATCGCGCGCAGCCAGGACGTCAGGACCGTACCGGCGGACGCCGCAATGAGCAGTAACAGCGGCAGAGCTGCGAGAGCAAGCAATATGAGCGAAAGCATTATAAGTATAAATATCATACCGATCCTGACGGCGGTCCTGCTTTTCTTTCTCGCGCCGATATACGTGACGATCACGCCCGTCGTGAGCATAACGAGCGGAACGCAGGCGATTATCAGCAGTACAAAGACCATGGGACCGCTTAAAAACGAGGCGATATTATCGTTGCCCGACGGCAAAAGAGAATCGTATATCTGCGACGCGCCGTAAGCCGAAGACAAACCGGCTCCGAGCGACGCCAGCATTATGACGCCGAAAACCGTCATGATAAACGCGGCGATATGAAACCACATACCTACGGCAAATTTGCCCGATCCTGCCGCCGCCGTCAAAGCGTCCGCCGGGTCAACGGGCTGCGGCGGCTGCTTTATATACGCCGCCTGCGGCGCGTAAACCGGCTTCTGATAATACTGCTGCGCGGGCTGATAATATTGCGGCTGTGCGTAAGGCGGCTGTACGTATTGCGGCGCCGTCCGCGTCTCCGGCTGTTTTGCCGTACCGTTCACGGTTTCATTCGCTTCGCTTTGTGTTTTGAGATTTTCCCGGGCGCCTGTTTCCTCTTCTCCGCAAGGCGCGGAGGGGACGTCATAAGGTGTACCGCATTCGCCGCAGAATCTTGCGTCGTCGCTCGATTCCGCTCCGCATTTTTTACAGTTTTTCATTTAACCCTCCATAACAAGTTCTTTAATAATATGATTTAACGTTTCAAAGAATTCTTTTTGTGACGAAACGTCGTTTTTAGATCCGCATTCCGTGCATTTCCATTTCTTCTTATCCGTATCGAAACCGGTTTGTAAATCAAGCCCGGCGCCGCATTTTTTACACGTCCATTTTATTCTTGACAGATCGATTGCGGGTATCGCAGCGCCCGTCCGCATATTTTCTTTTGCTCTCGTTTCCATATTTTTCTTTCCTTTCACGATTTTTTATCCCGTGAATACAGTATAACATCATTTAAAGCATATTTCAAGGACACCTTTTGTCCGGTTTTGTTCAAACGGGGACGGCTTTTTTGCTTCCGTCCCCTTTTTTGCGTCTCATTCGTCAAAGAAATCCTTAACGGAGATCCCGAAGAAATCCGCCAGCTGCTCGAGCGTGTCAAGATTCGGGAAATCCTTTATCCATCGCCTTACCGTGCGCGACGTGGTCCCGAATTTGTCGGCAAACTCCTCCTGCGTCAGGCGGCGTTCCTTCAAAAGCCTCTTGAGCTTCGCGCCGACCTTTTGCCCTTCCGTGAGCTTCGTCATTTTTTATCCCTCCTTATCACAAAACGGCGCCGGACCTCCCGACGCCTGTAATAAGGACTGTAATTTTCGTAAAAAACCGAATAAAAAGGGGCTGTCGCTTTAAGCTTCAGCCCCTTTAACGTCCCGTAAGGGACAATTCATGTCCGATAGGACAACTCATGCCGACAGGCAATTCATGTGTCGAAA
>CACZOH010000142.1 GCA_902782785.1 uncultured Ruminococcus sp.
CACCGCCTTGATGCCCTTTGACGAATACGTCGTCTTTTTTGAGCCGCCGTCCGTCCTCAGCTGTACCCAGTCTCCCGTTATACCGCCCGACGAAATATCCGATATAAGATATCCGTTCATCGCGGCGTTCAAGGTCTCTCCGCCGGACGACGCCGTGTAGTTTTTTCCGTCCGGCGTGTCGCCGGCCTTCAGCACGTTGATAAGAATGTTCTTATATCCCGACGGCACTCTGACAAGAAGTCCGTACAGGCTTGCGGATCTGCCGTTATATATCATGGTCTCATATTCGCATTTTTTCCATACGCCCGCCGTGTCGTCGTCGTTATAGAAATAAGCGTAATAATCGTTTTTTTCGGAGTACGTTCCCTTCGGGATTATAATATAAAGCTCCGCTCCCGCCTCCGCGGCGCCGCCCTGCTTTGCATAAGACGACGTGAAAATGTTTACGGCGCATTCACCGCCGCTTTCCGATATCTGCACGTTTCTCGCCGCGCTTATGCCGTCCTGCGCGGCGTATATGTCAATATGACCGCTCTCGATAATTACGTTTCCCTTCTCGTTTCCCTTTGAGGATACGTCGGAGCTTGAGGTCTTGACGCCGTCCGACGAGGCGGAGACGAGTATGAGATCGGCGCCCGTTATTTTAACGCTGTCGTTGCCTTTGAGCGCACAGCCGACCGACGTCACCTTCATTGTGACGTTTTTTATTTTAAGATCGTCCTTTGATTTTATTCCGTTGTCGTAATCCGATTTTACTATAAGCGTTCCGTCTCCGTTTATCTTGAGGTCGCATACCGCGTATATCGCGGCGTCGTGATTCTCCTCGCTTTCGGAATCCTTTGCGGGATCGTCAGGGCGGGCGTCCGTTACCGTGTTATACGTTCCGCTCTCAGCGCTGACGGTGCCGGAGCCGGCGCATCTGAACAGTATCGGCGCGGAAAAAGACGATGATACGGACGCGTTGTCAAGTATGAGCGTCACGTCGTCCTCCTCTCCCGCGTCAACGAGCACCTGACCGTTGATGAGACTTCCGGAGAGCGTATAAGCGCCGGCGGACGTGATCTTATACACGCCGTCCGATACAAAGACCTCTTTTGCGTCTTTATCCGGCGTGATCTTAAAATCACCCGCGGCGGCTCTTGCGTCGTCCGTCGGATCGGTGACGGTCGCAGCTGCCTCCGCCGTGACGGCGGGCGCGCCGGTGACGTTCTCCGTTTTTTCCGCCGTCTCCGCCGCCGTGTCGCTGACGGATACCGGAAGCTTTATCCTGCACGACGAAAACGCGCAAAGCAATATCAAAAGCGCCGATATAACGGCTGCCAGTTTTTTCATTTCGGCCCCTCTCTTTCCTTTTCTGTATACATTATATCCCGAAATGTTAAATATTTCTATCATCTTTGGAGAAAATCAGGTGAAAACGCGGTGTAAAATAATGTTTTTGCGCCTTATTTTTCAAAAAACTTCCGTTTTTATCATCATAACGCTTGCAATATTATTTTCGATATGTTATAATTGATCCAAAGAATTTGCATAAAAGGAAAAAGGTGAAAAAATGAAAAAGCTGCTTTCTGTTTTTCTGTGCGCTCTTTTTATCGCGGGTGCGGCGGCGACGGCTTCGTCCGCGATCGGAAAGTATCCGTACAAACTGTACGATCCGGGGCTTGACTCGAAGAAGACCGCGGAAGAGGTCTCGGCGGGCTCCATATACGGTCAGCGCGTGATCTTAAACGCTCCTTTCGACGCGGTCGCGTTCTGTATGCCCACGTGGAACAAGACCGACAGCTCCGCGTCCGTCGGCGTGTTTGAATGGAAGGACGATTTCGATACCACGGTAAAGCAGGCGCCGAAGCACGAGCGGCATTTCGATACGCTGCGCGACTGTGCGACGAATATGATCAAATTCGACGAGCCGCTTCCCGCTGGCGAGTATTTTCTGGCGATATACAACACCGAAAGCAGAGCGGGCATCTGGCGTTATCCGATGACGAAATCAATGGGTTACGCTTATATGGACGGCGCGGAAATGCCGGGCGACCTTGAAATAACCGTATATTTCACCGAGAAGACCGAAACTCCGGTATCACAGTGCGAAAGCCTTATACAGGTTGACGGCACGATGACGGCTCCCCCCGAATACGTGATACCCGACGACGATATACTTTACACGAGAAACGCATATCCCGACACGTGGGTGGCGATAGACGGTCTCGGACGTGAGGTCGCTTCGCACGAGCAGACGGGCGACGTCCGCAAGGACAAATACGTCGGTCTGTTCTACTGGTCGTGGCATACGGACAGGGACGCTGAGCCGTTCAACGTTACGGAATTCACGGAGCAGTATCCCGAGTCGATAAACGACTATAAATTCAGCAAATGGCCGAAATCCGACGCGATGTATTTCTGGAACGAGCCGATATACGGCTATTACAAAACGACGGACCGCTGGGTCATACGCCGTCAGGCGGAGCTGCTCGCCGCCGCGGGCGTCGACGTCATATTCTTCGACAACACGAACGGAACGATGACGTGGCGCTCAAGCTACCGCGTGATATTCGACGTTTTCGAGCAGGCGAGGAAGGACGGCGTTATGACGCCGAAGATATCCTTCCTGCTTCCGTTCGACGCGAGCAGCTCGAACATAAAGTCGCAGCTTGAGAGTATTTACATAGATATTTACAGACCCGGAAAATATCAGGATCTCTGGTTTTACTGGAACGGAAAGCCGATGGTAATGGGCGGCAGCAGGTCGCTCGATTCGTCTTTGCTTGACAAGGAGATCAAAAAATTCTTCACGTTCCGCGCCGGTCAGCCAACGTACAACACGGGCGACGGGACCACAAAGCAGTGGGGCTGGCTGTCAAGATACCCGCAGGCGAGATACTACGCAAGCTCCTCCGACGTCAAGGCGGGCAAGGTCGAGGAGATGTCAGTCGGCGTGGCGCAGAACTCCTCTCCCGAAATAATCTGCACGGCGATGAACGGAAAGAACATTTTCGGCAGATCATACACGCACAAGGACGGCTTCGCGCATTACGAGGAGGAGGATCACTCTTTATACGGTTACAACTTTGCGGAGCAGTGGGAATACGCGCTTGAGGTCGATCCGCAGATCGTTTTCGTCACCGGCTGGAACGAATGGGTCGCGGGCAGATACGAGGAATGGGGCGGCGTCAAAAACGCGTTCCCCGACGAATTCAACGACGAGTATTCACGCGATATAGAACCGAGCAAGGGTAAATTAAAGGACCATTATTACTATCAGTTCGTCTCCTACGTAAGACGCTTCAAGGGTACGAACCCGATTCCCGAGCCGACGGAACAGAAGACGATAGATATAAAAGGCGCCGTATCGCAGTGGGACGACGTCGGACCGTATTACGTGGCGTACACGGGAAACACGGGCAACAGAAACGCGTTGGGCTACGGCGGAAACAGATATACGGATGAATCCGGCAGAAACGACATAAAGGGCGCGAAGCTTGCGCACGACGGCGACAATATTTACGTTTACGTCGAATGTGACGGGGATATATCGGAAAGCTCCGATCAGAGCTGGATGAACGTGTATCTCGATACGGTGAACGGCGGACTTGACGGCTGGGAGTCGTTCGACTACGTGATAAAGGACGCGGCGGCGGATAAAATGAGCCTTTACAAATTCAAAGGCACGGGCTACGATAACGAAAAAGTCGCCGAATGCGATTACGCGGTATCGGGAAACGTGCTTCAGATAAAGGTCAGCCGCGCGGATATCGGGATCGCCGACGGCGCGTTCACGGTGAACTTCAAGGTGACGGACAACGTCGCGCTTGACGGCGATATACTGAACCTCTACACGTCGGGCGACGCCGCGCCGGCGGGCAGATTCAAATACTGCTACGCCGTAAAGAACGCGGGCGGCGAAGCACACGATACGGACGCCGCGACCGAAGCTCAGACCGAGAGCGGTACTCAGACGGAAAAGACCGCCGAACAGACCGTGACGGAAGAGATAAAGGAAAACAACGGCAAAACAAATTACGTTCCGCTCATAATAGCGATATCCGTCGCTGCCACAGCGATCGTCGCGGCAGTCGTTGCGGTATTGATAAAAAGAAAAAACAGGAGATAAAAAAAGATGGATGAATTCTTGAAAAAGCTCGTAGATATGGGCACCACGTACGGCGGCAAGATCCTTCTTGCCATCGCCGTGCTCGTCGTCGGCTTTATAGTGATAAAGCTGATATGCAAATTCGCGGCTAAAGCCATAGACAGATCAAAGCTCAACGACACGGCGAAAGCCGTCGTTAAAAAAGTCATAAAGATAGTTCTTTATCTGCTTCTGCTCATAGGCATAATAGAGATACTCGGCGTTCCCATGACAAGCGTCGTAGCGCTTCTCGCCTCCGCCGGTCTCGCCGTCGGTCTTGCGTTTCAGGGAGCGCTGTCCAACCTTGCGGGCGGCTTTATGATACTGATATTCAGACCGTTCAAAATAGGAGACTACATAGAATCCACGGGAGCCGAGGGCTTTGTTAAGGATATAAGCATATTCTACACAAAGATAACGACGATAGACAACAAGCTCGTACTTGTGCCGAACGGAGACCTTATGAGCGCAAACGTGACGAATTTCACCGCGTCCGACAAACGCCGCGTAGACCAGAATTTCAAGATAACGAACGACATAGACCAGGAGCTTGTAAAACGCGTACTGCTTGAGGCGACAAACAAAACGGAGGGCGTTCTGCCCGATCCGAAACCGTTCGCGCGTCTTACGGCTGTTGACGACGATACGTATATATTCACCATCCGCGCATGGTGCGATACTTCAAAATACTGGGACGTTTATTTTGACCTGATAGAAAACTGCAGCAAAGCGTTAGCTGAAAACGGAATAGACGACCCCGAGGAGCGTATCGCCGTACGCCTTGTAAAACAGGAAGAGGAAGACGGTTGATCAGCGCTCGGATTATATGAATATACAGAATAAAAAAGGAGGTGCGTTATGGATCGCGCAGATGATAACAAAAATGAGATTCTGACCGACGATGAGCTGGAAAAGGTAACAGGAGGAGCGCTGAATTGTGAGAAATCTTTTCCGTGCAGATGCGGCAATCGTATCGTTAAAAAGATAGTAAGCTACAATGTAACTTATTACAGGTGTGAAAACTGCGGAGGGTATATACCGTCTCGTCAGATAGAACAATAAGCAAAACCGGAGCGGCCGCTCCGGTTTTCTTATTTGCTATTCTCCCGACGGGACGTTTATCTTTGTGTTTCGCGGGAGGGGCTGACCCAATACGGGCGCGCCGTCCTCGGCTATCCCGATCTTTTGTATATACGCGTATCTGCCCTCTACTCCGGCGTTGCGCGTCGCCATACCGTGGTACGCTATCCACGTTTCCGTGCCGTCGGGCGACGTGAAGAACGAGCAGTGTCCCACACCGTAGACTTCGTTCGCCTTTTCAAATATCGGCTTCTCGCTCTTTATCCAGTTGTCGGGATTCAAAAAGTTTTCCCTGCTCGTATCCTCTCCTACGTATTTCAGCATTCCGAGGGCGTAATACTGGCTCCAGCAGCCGCTTGCGGAGTAGATCAGATATATGTTCCCGTTTCTTTTGAAGAATATCGGTCCCTCGTTCACTCTGCCGTCGTTTGACGCGTCCGTTCCGCGTTTTTCCCAGCTGTATTCGGGGTGCGTCACCATCACGCGCCGGTTTCCGACCTTCCACGGCTTTGTCATATCGGCAAGCATTATGACCTGTCCGAGCTCCGTAAAATCACAGTACGCGGTGTAAAGTTCGCCGCTTTCCTCGTCGTAGTACACGGTCTGGTCGATACATATTTTATTTGATATCGTCATACCCTTGTACGTGTATTCGCCGAATGGATCGCTGCCCTCGGATTCAAGACAGTGCATACGCATCGTCCCGAAGTCAAAGCCGTCCGTGCAGGCGCAGAAGTATATGTACCATCTGCCCGTCGTCGGCAGATAATGCAGCTCCGGCGCCCATTCGTTCCAGCCCAGCTTTTTGTTTCCGCCGATGCTCGCGCCCGTTGATATGACGTTTTTGTGTTCGCCTTTTTTGAAAAGGTCTTCAACGGTTTTGTTTCTGTAAAGCGTTACGTTCGGCACTTCCGTCGCAAGCCCGTAATAATAACCGTCGTAATACGTTATGAACGGGTCCGGCATGGATTTTGTCGATATCGGATTTTTAAACGTTCTCACCTTTTTTACCTCCTCGGTCACGGCTTCGGTCTCCGTCTGTATTTCGGTTTCCGTCTCCGTCACGGCTTCAGTCGTTTCTTGTGCCGTTTCCGTCTCCGTCGCGGCGGGAGCGCCGGCGCAGGAGCAGACAAAGCAAAGCGTCAGTAAAACAGATATTGCAAAGCTGATGTTTTTCATTTCTTTTCCGTCCATTCCTTCAATTCTTTTTCGGTTATGTGCATTTTGCTCACAAGTCCGTTATAGCTTATTTCGTATTGTTCCCCGCTTATCGCGCCGTGTTCTTTTAAGGTGTCGAGCGTTTTTATCTGCTTAAGAAACAGGAATTTTCTTTGTTCATCGGTCATTTTTCAATCGCTCCAGTATCTCTTTGTCCGCGGGGCAGAATTCAAAACCGTCAATCTGATCCCGCGTGATCCATTTAATATCGTTGTGCTCCAGCATCTGCGGCACGCCTTCGGTTATAACCGCGTTGTAAAGCGTAAGATCAACCGTAATATCGGGATATTCGTGCGTAAGCGAGGCGTAAACGCCCGTCGGCCTGACGGTAACGTTAAGCTCCTCCCTGCATTCGCGGACAAGCGTCTCTTCAAGCGTTTCACCCGCTTCCCTTTTGCCGCCGGCAAACTCCCACAAAAGCCCTCTTTTCTTGTTTTCCGGTCTTTGGCATATCATGAATCTGTCATTGTCCCATATAAGCGCGGCGGCTACGGAAACGCGTTTTTTTGCAAAAAAACCGTCTATCCTCTCCTCCGCTTCGCTCATTATCTTTTCTTCATCCGCGCCGTATATATCGAGGTTTTCCGCCGAAAATTCATAAAATTCATTTATACCGAACATTGAAAAAAGCGCCTTGACGTAGCCTTCTCCGTATGACGCGTCAAATATCCGCCCGCCCGCGGTCGTGACGTAAAACACGCGTTTCGCGCGGCACAGCCCCGCGGGAACGCCGTTTTCTCCGTATGCGAACGTCACGCCGACGACGGACGTCTGCTCAAGCCAGACCTTGAGCGCTGACGGAAACGACAGGTCCCAGTACGGCGCGGCGATCACTATTTCATTCGCCGCCGCAAGCTGTCTTGCGTATTTTGTTATTTCTTCATCTCCCTTATCGCGCCGCGCGATATCATTCTCGTCCGCCGGCTTAATGTTTTCCGAATACAGTCCGAGACGCGTTATATCGCCGTCAAGATGAGACAAAAGGCGACGGGCGAGCCGTCTTGTGCGCGAAACGCGCCGCGCGCAGCAGTCGACGAAAAGTATATTATTCAACGTCGTATCCATCCTTATCGTAATTATCCAAAAACGTGTGATATTTCCCGTTCGATTTATACGCGGGGAAGGTATCGAGGCATACGCCGTGTATGGCGTTGAAGATGTTTTTATCAACGTTTTCGTCCTTCTCACACAGCGCTTTTATGAGGTTTTTGACCTCAAGCCGCTTGGACGCGCTCTCGTCCGCGGCGCTTTTTTCCGTAAGTCTGCACGCGCAGCGTATGAATTCAAGCCCGTTGTGAGCCGCCCACGATATAATATCGTCCTCCCGCACGCAGTAAAGCGGGCGTATAAGCTCCATTCCGGGAAAATTCGTGCTGTGGAGCTTAGGCATCATTCCCTGGAGCTGAGAACCGTAGAGCATAGCCATCACCGTCGTTTCAATAACGTCGTTCATATGATGTCCGAGCGCGATTTTATTACAGCCCCGCTCCTTTGCCTTTGCGTATAAATGCCCGCGTCTCATTCTGGCGCAGAGGTAGCACGGCGTTTTTGTGACGGAATTCGCTATATCGAAAATCTGACTTTCAAAAATATAAACGGGAATATTCAGCTTTTCTGCGTTATCCTCAATTTTTTTGCGGTTTATTCTGTTGTAGCCGGGGTCCATTACGATAAAATCAAGCTCAAAC
>CACZOH010000143.1 GCA_902782785.1 uncultured Ruminococcus sp.
AAACGGCTGATTCGGTCTCGGGCAACACGGAGGATATAACGGTACGCGAATTCAAGCCCGTAAAGGCAAGATATGTAAGACTTTATATAACAAAACCGAGCCTGTATTCAGGTATACATTCAAGGATCTATCAGCTTCAGATCTATAAGTACGAGAAATAAAAAAGTCCGGGAGGAACATCGATCCTCCCGGATTTTTCATATGAAGAGTTTTCCGTTTCGCACGCGGACGTTATACGTTTGTAATATGTTTTTCGACGAAGTACCTATCTTTATTATATAATCCCCGTCAAACATTCCGTATTTCAGATCAACGTCGTAAAAGCTGAAAGCTTCTTCGTCAAGTCTCTGAGATACGTGCGCGGATTCTTTCTTTTTGAGTCTGATTTTCTTATAAGATTTAAGCTCCGATACAGGTCTTACAACACAGCAGTTTCTTCCCTCCGTATAGATCTGCACGACTTCGGCGGCGTCGTATCCTCCCGTGTTTTCAATATCGTATTCTATCAATAGTAAATTATCTTCAACAGAACACCGAAAGCCTCCTATATTGAATTTTGAATATGATAAGCCGTAACCGAATTCAAAAAGCGGATTTCCGTCGTTTTCGTTATAATGATATCCGCGTCCGCTCGGTTTATATGAATAATAAAGCGGTAATTGACCAACGGATTTCGGAAACGACATAGGAAGCTTGCCGGAAGGACTTACAAGACCGAACAAGACCTCGCATATAGCCTGAGCGCCCTGTTCACCGGGATACCACGCTTCAAGCACGGCTCCCGCATGATCAATGAAGCCCGTCATATCAACAGGTGCACCGTTGAGAAGGATGACGGCGGAGTTTTTGTTGTGCTCAAACATTGTAATTATTGCATTTTCCTGATCCTCCGTCGCCTTTGCTTTCACGGCGTCTACGATTTTTTCCTTGCCTGTGCCGTCGTCGTATACGCGTTCATTTTTCGACAGAGTGATATTGCATCTGTCTCGTCCTTCACCCTCAAGCATTTTCGTAAAATAAAGACAAATATCGCATAACGGAGCAATATCCGGTATTTTCTCGTTTTCTCCGGTCAATATTGTAATGCCCTCGCCTGCGAATTCTTTCAGATAAGTAAAAGGTGTGTGCGCGTCGTCCGCGCGCCAGCCTTTATAAGGACCGGAATAGTTTTCTCCGATCGGAACGGTATCAGCGCCCTCGCCGAAAACACCGATAGTTTTTACATTCGATACGTCGAACGGCAAAACACCCTCGTTTTTTAAAAGCACCATGCAATCACGAGCTCCTTTGAGAGCGGTTTTTTTATGCTTTTCACTGCGTATTAACGCGTTGATATTCTCCTCGTCAGCATACGGATCGTCAAAAAGACCGATTTTGAATTTGGCGTAAAGCACGCGGTATGCGGCGCGATCAAGCGTTTCTTTGTCTATCAGTCCAAGTTTCAAAGCTTCAAGCACCCGGTTCTCGCTGGGATTCGGAAGCGTAATGTCAAGCCCGGCGTTCAGGCACGCAGCCTGCGCAGATACTTCATTTTCCGTAAGATGATGAGCGCGGCAAACGTCCTCGACCCCGTTATAATCGGATACGACAAATCCTTCAAATCCCCATTCTCCGCGCAATATGTCGGTAAGAAGCTTCCTGTTTGCCGAGCAGGGAACACCGTCCACCGAATTATACGCCGCCATTACGGACATAGCGCCGCCTTTTTGTATACAGCGTTTGAAAGGCTGCAGATAGACTTCGTATAACGTGCGCTGTGAAGAATGTGATTCGTTTGAATCACGTCCGCCGTCTGCGTAATTGTCAACAAAATGCTTCGGCGACGCTATAACGCCGTTGTTCTGAAAGCCGCGGGTCAAAGCTTCTCCCATATCCGAGCATAACAGTACGTCTTCTCCGAACGTTTCCATGGTACGTCCCCAGCGGCAGTCGCGGCTGATATTGACGACGGGTGCGAAAACCTGTCTTACTCCCGCCGCGGCTGTTTCTTTACCTATAACATCCGCTATTTCAGAAACAAGATCCTTATCAAACGTCGCAGCAAGCGCTATTGGCTGAGGGAAGCAGGTCGTCATACCCCATTGAGCGCCGTGGAGCGCCTCGCCGTTTTCGATCGGCGGTATGCCGAAACGGCTTGTCTTTGTTGTTTTTCTGACGTCTTCGTTTATAAAATGTGCGACTTCTTCGGGATCAGAAGTCTTTTTGTTTTTCCAATGCATAAAGTGTCCCGGGTTTCTGAAACTGCCGAGACGGAAATCGCGCTTTTTATATTCATCCCCGAGTACGTCAAACAAAATCTGAGACGATAGCTGGCACGCTTTTTCTTCATCCGTCATTCTGCCGAGCAGATCTTTAGCACGCTCCTTTGGCGGTAAACTTTTATCTTTGTATTTTTCCATATTCTCACTTCTTACTGTCTTATTTTTACAATTATTTTATTATCATCAAAATACATTATTCTTTTCCGTAATATTCGTCAAGAACTTCCGACACGACTTCCGACCAGATTATCAGGTTTTCAGGTCTGTCGCCCACCGTGCTTATGTCCTTCAGCGTAATATCGCAGGGACAGCCGTATTTCAAACACGCTTTGACCGTTTCTTCGGCCTCTTTTCTTATCTGCTCCCTGTCTACGTAGGAGGAAACGAACGCCGGGTTCGGTTTTCTTGATAAAACGAAATCGCCTTTTATCTGACTTGCCGTAAGCTCGACGTCTGCCCACGGACTGCACCCTATTTTTCTCAAATTCGGTATTCTTTTAATGATTTCTATCCTGTCGTGAAGCGGCTCGCAGCAGCCGTAATACGTATAAGCGCATTTTTCTGCGATAGGGACAGTGAATTTAATATCAAATTCATACAGATCGTCGGGAGAAGCGGATGAGAACATCTGTGCCATCGAACGGTACCAGGCGCCTGAAAGTCTGTCTCTTTTGTGTTCGCCCTCCGGCATATCTACGTAAGCCGGAGTACAGTGCAGATCGGGATTTGAATTATCCAAAAGCCCGAGCTTTTCCATCTGCGACAAAAACGCTTCCGATTCTTTTGCGTACAGCTCTCTGATTTTAAGCAGATATTCCGGTCTGTCGTACATATCGTAGAGAATATTTGTAACTCCGCGCAGTCTTGCGATACGGTCCCATGGCGCGTCGTAGATGCCGTGACCGCGAAGAACCACGGGTATCGTATCTCCGACTATCTCTTTTATGCGGTTTACGTTTTCTTCGTCTTTTTCGGGATATGCGGTGACTACCGGGAGGTGAAAGTGCGAAAGCGACTCTTCATCCTCGAGAACGTCTATATACTCGTGCGATTTTATATTCGTATGGAGCGCTGACTTGACGTTTTCTTTAACAAGAGAATCGAGTCCGTTTCCGGTCGACGAATACGCTTTGCGCACGACAAAATACGGCTCTGTGAAATTATCGCACCTGAAATATTTTTCACGGAAAAGCGCTATGCGCAAACCGTATTCGATACCGCGCAGTCCCGCGTCCTCACATTTACAGTCGAGGGCGTGTTCGTAATTCATCTGCTGCCACGGTATCTCCTCAATAATGAGCGGAGGACGAACGACCTTGAGATTGTTCGTATCTCTGAATCTTTTACGCATCCTGACGTGTCTGTCGGATACGGCGATCTCCATATACCTTTTACACAGATCGCGTATGATATCAACGTCTTTTTGCGAATACATTTTTTGCCTCCTTTTTCGCGGCTTGAACCGATCTGAACGCCGGACGGATCTTTGCCGTTTTTGATTTCATAAAAGTTTTCTTACGGTCTGATTTTCGTAAATCTGAAATCTTCGAATCTTACAGCCTCTTCCGCTTCGCTGTAAAATACGAAGCAGAGGTTGTGGGTGCCGTATGCGTTGTCAAGTTCGAGGCGAAACGTTTCAAATTTGTCGAAGCCGCCCGTATATCCCGCCCTTAAACTGCCGAGTACGGCGCCGAACGGACTGTTTTCGCGTATTTCTACCGTACACGCCTCTTTGTTTCCGTTTGATAAGCGCAATTCCACCGGCGCGTTCTGACGCATTGAATTTACGTTCTGATAATAAAGATACGAGCCGTTTCCGATACCGCGTATCTCAAACCCGTCTTCGTTTTCTTTTTTATATATCCCGTCCGACGCGGCGAAATACCATTCGCCTTTGATCACGTCCCAGCCTGCGTCGTACTGACCGACGCCCGCGATCTTTATGAAATCGTCTGTCACGATCGCGCCGTCGTCCTTGAAATGCGCGTAAACGATCTTGGTCGTGCGGTAATACGGATCGATTTTCTCATCGCCTAAGTTTTCCGGAACGCCGTACGTGAAATACGTCTGATTGTGATAGGTGAAGAACGTGCCGTGATCCACGGTATAATCGTACATGAATTTTCCGTGATACGTGTAGGGACCGTATATGCTTTTTGACGTGGCGAAACGCGCCTCGTGAGTGGTTAGGTAATATGTTCCGCCGCGTTTCGTTATCCAGCAGGCGTCGCTGTCCCAGTTCGGCTCGAGCTCTACCGGCCTCGGCGGCTCCGCAAGCGAGATCATATCCTCGTTAAGCCTTGCGACGTAATATTTTTTGCCTATACACGTGAAGCCGAACATTATATAAGGCGTTCTCGCTTCGTCGTCGTCGATGAAGACCGTCGGATCGTAGCAGGCGGTATCGACCATGCCTTTCGGGATCAGCGGCTTGCCGAGCGCGTCCTTGTACGGTCCGCCCGGTCCGTTCTCGCTCACGGCGACGCCGATACAGTACTGCTGATGCGAAAAATACAAATAGTATCTGCCGTTACGTTCCGCAGCGTCCGTGGCGTAGCACTCTTCGCATTTTCCCAGAAAGGTGTCCTCCGGGCGAAGAGTGTATTCAAGCTTCCAGTTAAGAAGATCGTCGGAGGAGAATACCCTCCAGTCGTCCATCCTGAAAATCGGCTGTCCCGGTCCTCTGTCGTGCGTTGTGAACATATACGCTTTGCCGTTGAAAATATGCACGTGCGGATCGCATACGCCTTTGTTATGTATTATCCTCATAATATCTCCTTTGATCTTTGCCGTGATATTCGCAAATAACTCCGGACGGTCCGTCTGACACCGCCGTCTCCGCGTATTTTTACGGATATCACATAATACATGAACGCGCTTTTTATATCATATCGGAATAAACCGATCTGAGCGCGGGATAGAGTTTTTTGTAAACTTCAAACCCTTTGTTGTATTTTTCATGTGTTTTCTCGTCATATCTGACGGCAAGCTTCTTCTTCACGGTCGCTTTTGCGCAAGATATAAGATCGGGATATTCGCCGCAGCCGACCATCGCGAGCATAGCCGCGCCGAACTGCTCGGTTTCCGTCACGTAAATATCAACTCCCAGTACGTTTGACACAACGGACTGCCAGAGCGGGCTTTTTGCTCCGCCTCCGCATAAAACGGCGGAATCGATCTTAACGCCTCCCGCTTCTATGCAGTCGCGCAGGGCATACGCCACACCCTCGTAAACGGCAAGGCACATATCCTCGCGCGAAGTATCTGCGTGCATACCTATAAACGCACCGCGGGCGTTTACGTCGTTATGCGGACAGCGTTCACCCGTAAGATACGGAAGAAAATATACGCCGGTTTCCGCAGCTTTGTCAAGAGTGAATTTGTCGTAATCCGTCTTTAATATCTTTTTGGTCCACCAGTCGTCGCAGCTCGCTGCGGAGAGGATACAGCCCATAAGATGATATTTGCCGTTGCTGTGACAGAAATTGTGGAGTACCTTTCCGGCGCCGCGCTTGAATTCGTCACACGGTATAAACACGGTTCCGCTTGTGCCGAGAGAAATACTGCAGTCGCCGTCGGAAAGAGTTCCCGTGCCGACGGCTGATGCGGCGTTATCTCCCGCACCCGCGCACATAACGGCGTTTTTAAGTCCGAACAGGGGTTTTAATCTGCCCGTTATTTCATAGCTTTCATAAAGCTTCGGCAGCATGTCCGTTCCGATCCCGCAGATGCCGCACATTTTCTGTGACCACTTTTTGTGCTCTGTATCAAGCAAGAGCATTCCCGCCGCGTCCGAATAATCGGTTGAAAACACGCCCGTCAGCATATATGCGAGATAGTCTTTCGGAAGACATATCCTTTTGCATCTTGCAAAGTTTTCCGGCTCGTTTTCTTTTACCCAGAGGATCTTCGGCGCAGTGAAACCCGGGAAGGCGATATTTCCAGTCATATCGGTCAGATCGGGAAGAGAATTGAGGTATTCCGTTTCTTTAACGCTTCTCCCGTCGTTCCAGAGTATTGCGGGTCGTATGACTTTATCGTTTTCGTCGAGCATAACAAGCCCGTGCATCTGTCCCGCGATGCTGACGCCGCGAACTTCGTCCTCGCGTCCTTTGCTAAGAACGCTCAGTATCTTTAAAGCGGCTTTATACCAGTCCTCCGGGTCCTGCTCGCTGTAATTCGGAGCGGGATAATACACGTTGTATTTAACGCTCAGGCTGTCGTATATTTTGCCGTATTTATCCGTTATAACGCCTTTACAGGAGCTTGTGCCTAAATCTATGCCTATATAATAATTCATATATTTCCTCCGATTTTCATTTCAAATCACCGGAGAAAAGTATATCGTTCATAACGGTCTCAAGATATTCCTGTCTGCCGCTTGAAACCTTTATATCTTTAAGATCGGCAGCGTACGCGGAAAGACTCTCAAGCGTTTCCTCACCGTTTATGATGCGTTTGCCTATACCTTCGTTATACGACGCATAGCGTTCTTTTATAAAACCGTCAATCCTGCCGTCTTCGATAATACCGTAAGCTTTTATCAGACCGAGAGCAAAAGCGTCCATACCCGCTATGTAAGATAAAACGGTATCTTCAAGCGTGTTGGACTGACGCCTTGCCTTTGCGTCAAAATTAAGACCTCCGTTTGTAAATCCTCCGGCTTTTATGACCTCATACATTGCGAGCGTCGTTTCGTATACGTTCGTCGGAAACTGGTCGGTGTCCCAACCGAGAAGAAGATCGCCCTGGTTTGCGTCGATACTGCCGAACATTCCGTTTACGGCCGCGGTGCGCAGCTCGTGATTGAACGTATGACCGGCGAGCGTTGCGTGGTTCGCTTCTATATTCAGTTTAAAATCCTTTTCAAGTCCGTTAATGCGTAAGAAATTGGCGCAAGTCGCCGCGTCAAAATCGTACTGGTGTTTAGTCGGCTCCTTCGGCTTCGGTTCTATGTAGAAATCTCCGTCAAAGCCGTGGGAACGTCCGTAATCGCGCGCCATGCGCATAAATCTTCCGAGATTGTCAAGCTCAAGCCCCATGTCGGTATTGAGAAGAGTGTCATAACCTTCCCGTCCGCCCCAGAAAACGTAGCCTTTTGCGCCCAGCTTTACGGCGGCGTCTATGCCCGCCTTGACTTTGCCCGCGGCGACTGCAAATACGTCCGCGTTCGGGCTTGTCGCAGCTCCCGCCATATATTTTTTATCACCGAACATATTCGCCGTAACCCAAAGCGGCTTTATGCCCGTTTCCTTCTGTTTCTGAAGCAGGTAGTCAGTCATTATTTCAAGGTTTTTCACGCTTTCGCCTAAAGTTTCGCCCTCGGGCGCAACGTCTACGTCATGGAAGCAGTAATAATCCAGTCCGAGCTTCTGCATAAGCTCAAACGCAAAATCCGCTTTGGCTTTGTATTTTTCCATGCCGTAAAGACCGAAGGTCTTGTCCATGGTATCGCCGCCGAATATATCGGTACCGGAAGCATTTACGGTGTGCCAGTAACTCATCGCAAACCTTAAATGCTCACCCATCGTCTTACCGTTTATGACCCTGTTTTTATCATAGTAACGGAATGAAAACGGATCGCGGCTGTCTTTTCCTTTGAATTCGATTTTTTGATTTTTCAAATACATTGATTTATACCTCTTTTTTTTTCTTAACTTCATTATATAGGAAAAAATGATTTTTTTCAATAGATTTCAAAAAAAGAATATAGTCATTTTTTTTCATATTATAGCCAAAATTATATGTTTTTTAGCGGATTTAATCAAAAATTCAATATTTTCGATTGACTGCGGACAATTACCGTGGTATGCTTTGTTTTGGAGGATCACGAAAATGAAAAACGTATTTTACGAGACCGGTCACGGCATCGGCGCGGAGCTTTTTACCGTTGAGCAGAACGAGGATTTTTCATACCCTCTTCATCTGCACCGCTGTTTTGAAATAATATATCTGCTTGACGGAGAAATGGACGTAACCGTGGAAAACCGCGTTTATCGTTTGTCAAAAGACGAATCCATTATAATCAAACCTCACGAAATACACGGGCTTGAAACAAAAGAAAAAAGCAGACACATTCTCTGTATCTTTTCGCCGGAGCTTATAGGCGGAGCCGGGGATATACTGATCGAAAAACAGCTTATAACGCCGATCATAAAGGCGGCGGACGATTTTTACAGAAGGATGTTTTTGTCTTTGAACAACGACACCTCGATCTACGGGATAAAGGGATTTTTATACTGTATGTGCGACGTTTTCATAAAAAATCTTACAGATAAAACCGATACGAAAAACAAAAACAAGGATATAAAGCTGCTTCACGACGTTCTTTCCTTTATCGAAGAGAACTACGCTTCATCCTGTTCGTTGTCCGACGTTGCCGCAAGCGTCAATTACAGTTACTCATATATTTCAAAACTGTTTTCCGAAAGCATCGGGATACCCTATTATTCGTACGTAACACAACTGAGGATCGGTAAGGTGTGCAGTATCCTGAAAAACGAAAACTGTACCGTCCTCGAGGCGGCTCTCAAAAGCGGCTTTACGTCTCTTCGCAGCTTCAACCGTAATTTTTACGATTATACCGGTAAAACACCGTCCGAATACAGAAGCTTTGTGACGAACAAAAACGCATAAACGAACATAAAATATTTTAAAATTATATTTAAAAATTTTATGTTTTAAATATAAAAATGTTGTGCAAAAATCTTGACAATTCGACTTCGGCGTGTTATTATAATTATTAAAATAGGATGAGTATTTTTATAAAATCGGAGGTCGTTATGGCTAAAGCTGCAGATGAGAAAAGTATTTTCAGAGAAAAGAGTATGGATAAGGTGACAAGTCCCGAATCCCTGAACGATTATATCCGCGTCACGACTCCCTCGGTATGGATAGTACTCGCCGCTCTTGTAACTCTCCTTGCCGGTATGGTGATATGGAGCTGTTTCGGTACCGTGAAGGTCCCGCAGAGCGACGGAACGGTCAAAGAGGTCCATCCGATCACGTATATCATAAACTGATTTTTCAAGCGCTTTATTTGTGAGGATAAATATGGCAGATAAAAAAGAAAAAGCGCCTGTTAAAAAAGGGAGAGTAAAGGTCCCGGTCATAATGCAGATGGAAGCGCTCGAATGCGGCGCCGCGTGTCTGTGTATGATCATGGCGTATTATAATAAATGGGTGCCGCTCGAACAGGTGCGCAAAGACTGCGGAGTTTCACGCGACGGAAGCAAAGCCTCAAATATTCTAAAAGCCGCGAGAAACTACGGTCTGAAGGCTAAGGGCTATCGCTTTGAGCCGGAAACGCTCCGCGAAAAGGGAACTTTTCCGTGTATCATACACTGGGAATTCAATCACTTTGTGGTATGCGACGGCTTCAAAGGAAATAAAGTATACCTTAACGACCCCGCAAAAGGCGACTACGCCGTATCGGCGGAAACGTTTGACGAAGGTTTTACGGGCGTTTGTATGATGTTTGAACCCGACGAGAATTTTGTGCCGGGCGGAAAACCGAAAAAAGTTACGGATTTTGCAAGAAAAAGACTTAAGGGCGCGGGAGGCGCTCTGGCTTTCGTCGTCATCACGACGATCATATCTTCGCTTGTAGGCATAATATCCGCCGGCTTTTCCCGTGTGTTCCTTGATGAAATGCTGTCAAAAAGACCGCCGTCGTGGATAGCGCCGTTCTTTATAGGATTGACGGTACTCATATTCATTCAGCTTGCGGCTGAATGGATACGCGCCGTTTATTCGTTCCGGCTCGACGGTAAGCTGTCGGTCGTCGGAAACAGTACGTATATGTGGAAAGTCCTTCGTCTTCCTATGGAATTTTTCTCGCAGAGGATGGCAGGCGATATCCAGCAGCGCAAGGAATCGAACGCGTCTATCGCCGGAGAGATAGTTTCCACTCTCGCACCTCTCGTACTGAACACGGCAATGATGATTTTCTATCTCATAGTGATGTTCAGATATTCGTGGATACTCTCGCTTGTCGGTATATGCTCCGTGTTGATACAGATCTTCATTTCCCGATACATATCCCGAAAGCGTATCAATATTACTCGCGTTCTGATGAGAGACAGCGGAAAGCTCGCCGCCTCCACCGTCTCGGGTATAGAGATGATAGAGACGATAAAGGCGAGCGGAGCGGAGAACGGCTATTTTGAAAAATGGTCCGGATATCAGGCTTCCGTCAATACGCAGAACGTCAGATTTGAGCGGATAAATCAGTATCTCGGAATAATACCGTCCATCATATCGGGCGTTATGAACGTCGCGGTACTCATCCTCGGCGTATGGCTCACGATGCGCGGTGATTTCACCGTCGGTATGGTATTCGCGTTTCAGGGCTTTCTCGCATCGTTCATCGCACCCGCGACGGAGCTTATAACCGCGAGCCAGACCATACAGGAAATGCGCACGAGTATGGAGCGTATCGAGGACGTTATGGAGTATCCCGACGATAAAGCTCTTTCGGAACAGGAGAATAACGATACGACGGAAGACGGATCGTTTGACAAGCTCTCCGGTAATCTTGTGATGAAGGACGTCACTTTCGGATATTCGCGTCTCGCCCCTCCTCTGATCGAAAACTTCAGTCTTGAGCTGAAACCGGGTCAGCGCGTTGCGTTCGTCGGAACGTCCGGCTGCGGAAAGTCTACTCTTTCAAAGCTCATATCGGGACTGTATCAGCCGTGGAGCGGAGAAATACTGTTTGACGGCAAACCGATAGGACAGATCGACAGAAACGTGTTCACCGGTTCCGTTGCGGTAGTAGATCAGGACATTATTATGTTTGAGGATACGATCGCAAACAACATAAGGATGTGGGACAATTCAATAGAAGACTTTGAAATAATAATGGCGGCGCGCGACGCACAGATACATGAGGATATAATGCAGCGCGAGGGCGGTTATCAGTACAAGATAACAGAGGGCGGCAAGGATTTCTCCGGCGGTCAGCGTCAGAGAATGGAGATAGCCCGCGTTCTCGCTCAGGATCCGACAATGATCATAATGGACGAGGCGACGAGCGCGCTTGACGCAAAAACCGAATACGACGTTGTAAGATCGATCAAGGATCGCGGTATTTCCTGCGTCGTCATAGCGCACCGTCTTTCAACTATACGCGACTGCGACGAAATAATAGTCCTGGACCACGGCAAAGTCATAGAACGCGGCACGCACGAGCAGCTTATGGCGCTTGACGGCGCATACAAGACGCTCGTAACGTCAGAATGACGGAGGTAAAAAATGGGTTGGTTTGATGAACAGATACGCGCAAGAAAAGACGCGGACCAAAATGTTTTTGAAGAATCCTTCGTTCGTATGGCGGGAGCGGTTATCGGCCGCAGACTGAGTGATTCGCTGAACGACGACAGAAGCGCGGCGACGGACGCGATAGGCGAGATATTGAAATTCTATCACGTAAAAGCCCAGGAAGTGCCGGAAAACATACGCGATATGAACGAGGTGCTTGAATATCTGTTAAGACCGTCGGGCTTCATGCGCAGAAACGTAACGCTTGACAAAGGCTGGTATCACGATGCGGTAGGCGCCATGCTCGGTACGAGAAAGGACGACGGAAGCGTCGTCGCGCTTATCCCGTCGGGAATCAACGGTTACAGCTTCTACGACAGAAAAACAGGAAAAAAGGTAAAGGTCAATTTCAGGACGGAGAAGCTCATAGATAAAGAAGCGATCGCTTTTTATAAACCTTTTCCGCTTACGAAAATGAATATCGGCAGTCTGCTCAAATACATAATACAGCAAATATCCGTATCGGATATCGTTATGCTCGTTATAGCGATGCTTATATCGACGGGCATCGGGCTGCTTCTGCCTAAGCTGAATAACGTTCTGTTTTCAGATATCATAAAGTCGGGAAGCTTAAAAGCTCTTGCCGGCATCGCCGTATTTTTGATAAGCGTGACGGTCAGCAGCATTCTGTTCGCTTCCGTCAAAACGCTTATCACGTCAAGAATAGGAACAAAGCTGAATCTTTCCGTGGAAGCCGCGACGATGATGCGCATTCTTTCGCTTCCGCCGGATTTCTTCAAGGACTACAGCTCAGGCGAGCTTTCGAACCGCGCCGGATATATCAACGGTCTTTGCAGTCAGATGGCGAATATGTTCCTGACGACGGGAATGGCGTCCGTAATGTCGCTTGCTTATATATCGCAGATATTCATTTACGCTCCGTCGCTTGTCTTACCCGCGCTCGCGGTGACGGTACTCACTCTTTTGTTCACCTGTATACAGGTGTTCGTACAGCTAAAGATAACGCGCAGACAGATGCTTTTATCAAGTAAAGAAATGGGTTTAAGCTATCAGCTTATATCCGGCATACAGAAGATCAAGCTGTCCGGAGCGGAGAAGCGCGCGTTTGCAAAATGGGGCAATCATTACGCGGAGGAAGCGAAGCTTTTATACGATCCGCCGATGTTTTTGAAAATAAGCACCGTAATAACACTCGGTATTTCGCTTATCGGAACCGCCGTTATGTACGCCGCAGCGATTCAGAGCGGAGTGACGGTTGCGGAATACTACGCTTTCAACACAGCGTACGGTACGCTCAACGCCGCGTTTCTTGCGGTCTCGGGGATCGCTGCAGGTCTTGCGCAGATACGCCCGATACTTGAAATGGCTAAACCCATTATGGAGACGGTACCGGAGGTATCCGAGGATAAACAGGTCGTGACCCGTCTTTCCGGCGGTATAGAGCTGAACAACGTCACGTTCCGTTACACGGACGATATGCCGCCCGTGCTCGACGATCTGACGCTGAAAATACGTCCCGGTCAGTACGTCGCGATAGTCGGCAAGACGGGATGCGGAAAATCGACTCTTATGCGCGTTATGCTCGGCTTTGAGACACCGCAGAAGGGCGCCGTATATTTTGACGGTCACGATATAAAGAAGCTTGATCTCAAATCGCTTCGCCGCCGCGTCGGCGCAGTAATGCAGAACGGCAAAATGTTTACGGGCGATATTTTTTCAAACATCACGATCTCCGCACCGTGGCTGACGCTTGACGACGCGTGGGAAGCAGCGGAGATAGCCGGAATGGCGGACGATATCCGGGCAATGCCCATGGGTATGCATACGCTCATATCGGAAGGGCAGGGCGGTATATCCGGCGGTCAGCGCCAGCGTCTTCTCATAGCACGCGCCGTTGCGCCGAAGCCGAAGATACTTATGTTCGACGAAGCGACGAGCGCGCTTGACAACATAACTCAGAAAAAAGTATCGGAAGCGCTCGACAGGATGAAATGCACGCGTATAGTGATAGCTCACCGCTTATCCACCATACGTCAGTGCGACCGCATCATAGTTCTTGACAAGGGCAAGATAGTAGAGGACGGAAGCTATGAGGAGCTTATAGCAAAGGACGGATTTTTCGCGGAGCTTGTCGCAAGACAGCGCCTTGATAATGACAAAAATTAACTTAATGGAGGTCATATGGATAATAAAAAGTTAAAAGAAACGCTCGGTAAGATATACGACGAGCTCAGTGGGGAACAAAAAGAGAAGGCATTGAAATGCGAAACGGAAAACGAACTGATCGCTTTTATGAACGAGGAGGGGATAGGTCTTCCGGACGATATGCTTGATGAAGTCTCAGGCGGCAATTACACGGCCAGAATTAAAAAAACCGACTTAAGAATGACGGGTGAGACCGACGTTTCGTATGCAGAAAAATTCAAAAATACAAACGCGACGTTCGGTCAGACCATTTACAACACCGACACTAAGAAATTTAAAAAATAATATAAAAGAGGTAAAAAAATGAACATCATTAAGGATCAACAAGCAGAAAAACTTACGATAGCGCTTGAGGGACGTCTCGATACGACGACTTCTCCTCAGCTCGAGGGAGATCTCCGTTCATCAGTAAACGGTATAACGGAGCTCGTATTCGATCTTGAAAAGCTCGACTACATTTCATCAGCCGGCCTGCGCGTTCTTCTTGCGGCGCAGAAGGTAATGAACCGTCAGGGTGAGATGAAGATAAAGAACGTAAAGCCTGAAATAATGGAAATATTTGACGTTACGGGTTTTGTCGATATCTTAAACATTGAATGATATTTTATTTCCGGTGATTATTACGATCACCTCTGTAAGATTTGGAGAATTGAATAATGTCATTTGATGTCGGTAACTATCCGATGATCCGTTTTACGTCTATAACGCTTTCCCAGATGGAAACCGTTGAGTCTATCCGTATAAAATCGTGCAGCACCATGTACGTTTACACGTTTGCTTCTCTGTTTGCGTGGCAGGAGCACGAGGGGTACGGAATTTATATATCCGACGACGCGTTTCTTGTCAAACACGGTATACGGGGCGAGGACGTGTATCTTTTCCCGTGCGGTACGGAAGAAGGAAAAAAACGGCTGATCGACGCGCTTTTGGCAAACTGTTCACCTGTTTTTTCTTTCGTAACAGACGAGGACAGGCTGTTTTTGGAGCGCGTCTATCCCGGCAGATTCCGATTTACCGCCTGCCGCGACGATTATCCGTATTTATACGATAAAGAAGAGCAGATCTCGCTTGCCGGCAAGGAATTCAAAAATCTGCGTCATCAGGTTAATCTCGGCCGTTCATCGGCTTTATCGTGGTCAACAGAAACGTTAAGCGAAGAGAATATCGATCGGGCGCTGTTTATCAACCGCAAATGGGCGGAAGAACACTCGAATAACGATCTTGCAGATACAGCAGCCGCCGAAAAAGCGCTGTGTCATTTTTCACACCTGAAATTATGGGGAGTGCTCTTCAAAGCGGACGGCCATGATGTCGCATACGTATCGGGTGTTTTCATTACGCCCCGGATATTTGACGTCTGCTTTTGCAAGGTTCTCAACAAGTCGTGTGACTGCTTTATAAAATGGGAGTTGTACCGCTTGCTGCCGGATGACGTTAAAATCGTTGATTCCGAGGAAGACATGGGATTGTCGGGTCTTCGTACTCACAAGCTGCTGCGCCGGCCTAAAAAACTTGTCCGCGTATGGAAAGGAAATGCGATATGAGCGATACAACGTTGAACTCGCGAAAAAATAAATCGTTTACCGACAGTATGTTCCGTCGTTTGTTCTGGCCGACGCTTCTTTCGTCTCTCGGACTTGCGCTCGGAGATATTGCCGACGCTTTGTTTATCGGTATCCGCATAGGAAAGACGGGACTTGCAACGATGTCGCTTGTCACGCCTGTTTATATGATATTCAACGTGCTTGACATAGGGATAGCCGTCGGCGCTTCCGTGCATTATACGCGTGCGATTGGCAAGGGCAAGGCGAGAGAAGGTATCAAAGTTTTTTCACAGATGCTTACCGTCGCCTTGATCATCAGCATTTTGATAGCCGTACTCGGTTCGCTTTTAATGCCGTATATACTTAAAGTTCTCGGCGCAGGTGAC